>JABLXR010000030.1 GCA_013178015.1 Anaerolineae bacterium | reverse complement strand
ATTCCAGGCTGGTGATCTACCCGGAGTATGCAGAGGGGCTCGAGGGTCTAGAGACCGACCAGCACCTGACCGTCGTCTTCCACTTCCACCGCGCTCAGGGCTACTCCCTGCGGCAACACCCGCGCGGGGACGAGAGCCGCCCTCTTCGCGGCGTGTTCAGCCTCTGCTCCCCCCTGCGTCCCAACCACCTGGGGGTCAGCTTTCCCCGCCTGCTACGGAGAGAGGGGAACGTCCTGCACGTCATCGGTCTGGATGCCCTGGACGGCTCGCCGCTCCTCGACCTGAAGCCATTCGTGGCGCCGGGCGACGAGCGGCCTAGTAAGACGCAGTAGATGGCTGTGCCCCCTTCGTTCTGTTGCGGCCCTGCTGGAAGACTGCCGAAGGGCCCTGTAGGCGATCTCCCTTGCCGCATCCCCAACCATTCTCTTACCCGCCAGACTCCATCGCGGGCCGCGATCTTCCGCTGCCCGCTGAATGGGAGTTGCCTCCGACATCCCTCGCCCCCGTGGGCAGCTTGTGGCCCAAAGTCCTGCACATGCGCGCCTGCCTGATCGTCACGCCCAGCGCGGGCGTGCCCACGCTCCCACGTGGACGATGAGGGAGAGGCGGACTCCTACTGCTCCATAACCACCGCCTCGGCCTGAGCCTGAAGCTGGCGGAAAACAACGGCGGATAACCGGTGATCGTCATCGGCGGAGGAGCCACCGAGTACCCGTTCCGGAGAGTCAGCCAGGGTTGGGCTTCGCTGGTCCGCCGGAGGGCCCGCCAGAGCCGCTCCCGGCGGGACCTCGCGCTTCACACCGCCGCTCTCCCCTGCCGCGGAGCGCCGTCTCCTGGGGTCGAGGTGACGCGCCTGTTCCCGGTGCCCCGACCGTGGTAGAATGCCCCCGCCGTGAGACCCGCATGGCTTAAGCCCGTCGGCGGGAGGCTGCATTCCGTGATTCCGGTCCAGGTTACCCACGTAAGCAAGCGCTTCGGGCCAGTCCAGGCGGTGAAGGACGTGTCGTTTGAGGTTCACTCGGGCGAGATCTTCGGCCTCCTGGGCCCGAATGGCGCCGGCAAGACCACTACCATCCGGATGATGCTGAACATCTTCCGTCCCGACTCCGGCACCATCTCGGTTCTGGGCGGACCCATGAGCGAGGAGAAGAAACGGCACATCGGATACTTGCCCGAGGAGCGGGGCCTGTACCGGGAGCTGTCGCTCTTGGAGTGCCTGGTCTACCTGGCGCGACTGAAGGGCGTGTCTCGTGCCGACGCCGACCGCAACGTGCGCCGCTATCTGGAAGAGCTGGACCTAGCGGACTGGTCCGGCAAGAAGGTCAAGGAGCTGAGCCGAGGCATGCAGCAGAAGGCCCAGCTGATCGCCACCCTTGCCCACGAGCCAGAACTGCTCATCCTGGATGAACCGTTCTCCGGCCTTGACCCCGTGAACACCCGCCGGGTCAAGGAGGTGATGGAGGAGCAGCGGGCGGCAGGTCGGGCCATCATTATGTCCACCCACCAGATGCACCAGGTGGAGGCCCTGTGCGACCGCATCCTGCTGGTGAACCGGGGCGAGGGCGTGCTCTATGGCAACCTGGCAGAGATACGGGAGCACTACGCCGGCAACTCCGTCCGGGTCCGGGTCGAGGGCACCCTGGACTCCATCCCAGGAGTGGTGGCGATCACCTCTGAGAACGGCGCCTACCACCTCACTCTGGAGGAGACGACCAGCCCTCAGGAGGTGCTGAACGCCCTATGCAGGCGGCCTCACCTGAAGGTCAGGAGCTTCGAGGTCGCTGCACCCTCATTGGACGACATCTTCATCAGCGTGGTTACCGGTGCCGGCGGCCCCGTGCCCGAGCTGTCCCGCGATGTGGGAGAGATGACCCCGTGAGACCGGACATGGTCAGGGTGGTGGCTTTCTCCGAGTACGGCCGCCGCATGCGGCAGCGCGGTTTCGTGCTTGGGTCGCTGCTGGTGCCTCTCCTAGTGGTAGTTGCCATAGCCATCGCCGGGTTCCTTAGTGCATCGGCGGAGTCGGTGGGCAAACCGTTGGGGGTAGTTGACCTAGCCGGCGTGCTGAGCGATCCTCAGCCCCTCCCTGAGGCAGGGGCTCCTGAGTTCGTCCTCTATCACGACGCGGAAGCAGCCCGGCGCGCCGTTGATGATGGCGTGCTGGATGCCGCCTTCGTCATCGCTCCCAACTATAGCACCACCAGAGAGGTGACCTCGTACAGCCCGGGCGACCTTCCCCGGCAGGCCAGAGACGGATTCCGCGCCTGGCTGCGGTGGAACCTGGCCCAGCCACTGCCGGAGGGGCAGCGCGAGCGTGCCTCTAAGGGAGTGGACCTAGTCGTGCGCTCGCTGGACGGGCGACGCGAGTTCAGTGAGAGTAGCTGGCCCAACGTAGTCATCCCCTTCCTGGCGGCCATTCTGTTCTTCATGATCGTCATCAGCAGCTCAGGGAATGCACTGTCCGCAGTCGTAGACGAGAAGGAGACGCGGACGATGGAGATCATCGTCACCTCCATCTCCCCCAACGAGATCATGGCCGGGAAGATCGCCGCCATCTTCGCCATCGGGCTGACCCAGATGCTCGCCTGGGCTGTCGTAGTGGCGGTCGGCCTCGTGGTGGCCAGGCAGCATTTCGAGGAACTGAGCGCCTTCAGGCTGGACTGGTCTTACGTCGTCCTGATCGCCGCCACCTTCCTGCCTGCCTACGTCCTGATAGCCAGCCTGCTTGCCGCCATCGGCTCCATCGCTAGCGAGACGCGCGAGGGCTCGCAGTTGTCGGTGTTGGTAACCCTACCCACATTCGTGCCTGCCTGGTTCACCCCTCTTATCATAAGCAACCCTAACGGTCTGGCCTCCGTGGCTCTGACCATGTTCCCCCTCACGGCTCCCCTCACCCTTAGCATCCGCTGGGCCTTCACCAGCATCCCTGTTTGGCAGCTACTGCTGAGCCTGGGCTTGCTGCTGGCTTCGGCCGTCGGGTCCGTCTTCCTGGCGGCGCGAGTCTTCCGGGCCGGCATGCTTCGGTACGGCCAGCGCCTGAGCTGGGATGAGGTGCGCCGGGCTATCAGAGGGCAGACAGCATGAGTGCCATCCTGACCATTCTACGGCATGAGTTCATCACCGTCGTCAGACGGCGTTCCTTCATGGTCCTGGTGGTAGGTCTCCCCCTGCTGGCTGGCCTGGTTGTCACCTTCCTCAACCTCACCGCTCCCAGCCAGGAGGACATAGTCAGGCTGGCCCTCCCGGAGGCTCCCTCCGCGCCCCAGGGATACGTGGACCTGGCCGGGATAGTGAAGGCCATCCCTGATCCACTAGCAGGCTCGTACGTGGCCTTCCCCTCGCTCGAAGAAGCCAGGCGAGCCGAGGCCGCTGGGCGGATATCGGGCTTCTTCGTGGTGCCACAGGACTTCATCACCAGCGGTCAAGTGGCGTTCTATAGCCGCGATTTCAACCCTCTGGCAGCCGAGGGTCGGGCAGCACCTTTCCGCTTCGTGCTCCTCTCCAACCTGACGGACGACCTCGCGCTCACCTCGCTGCTGTGGGAACCGGTGCGTTTGCAGGAGGTCGCCCTGGAAGCAAAGCAGGACGAGGGCTCCTCCGACGTCGTCTCGTACTGGCTGCCTTACGGCATGATCATGCTCCTGTTCATGTCGCTAACCTTCTCCTCGGGCTGGCTGCTGCAGAGCGTGGCAAACGAGAAGGACACGCGCATGATGGAGGTAATGCTCTCGAGCGTGTCCCCGGTACAGATGCTGGCCGGGAAGACGTTGGGGCTCGGGGCCGCCGGCCTGCTCCAGCTGGTCATCTGGTTGGCGACCGCTAGTCTCCTCCTTACCCTCGGGGGGCGAGGTCTCAGTATCCCCGAGGGCTTCGAGCTCGGGCTGGACACCCTGGCCTGGGGGCTTGTGCTTTTCATCCTGGGCTATCTGGTCTACGCCTCCCTGATAGCCGGGCTGGGTGCCCTCGCTCCCAGCCTCAAAGATGCCAGCCAGGCCACCTTCCTGGTGTACCTGCCCATGATCCTCCCGCTCTGGTTCATCAACAGCATCGTGAATCAGCCCAACGGAGCGCTTGCCGTCGTCCTGAGCCTGGTGCCCTTCACGGCGCCGGTGGCCATGATAGCTCGGTTGGTGCGGGTATCACCTCCGGCCTGGCAGCTGGCGCTAGCTGTCGTGCTGCTGCTCGCCACCGCCTACCTGGCGGTTCAGGGAGTGGCCCGGCTGTTCCAGGCCCAGACCCTCCTGTCCGGCCAGTCGCTCAGCCTGGCCGGCGTTCGGCGGGCTCTCCGCGCCCGCTGACGAAGCCGGCTGCATGAACCAGATCAGCCACGATCGAACACGGCCGCCTAGCTTCTCCGCGTGCCGCTTCCGTTAGTTCGCGCGGCTTACGCCAGCGGCGCAGCCTGCCCCTCTGGGGATGCCTGCAGCGTTGTTGCCTGCGCTTCAGCCTGCTGGTATCGTACGGGCGCGGGGCCCAAGGGAGGGAAGAACGGGCCCCTCGTCTATGCCACGGGGGGAGCGGGAATGGCACTGGTCACCAGCAAGGAGCTGCTTCGGCAGGCGCAACGCGAGGGCTACGCCGTGGGCGCCTTCAACGCCAACAACCTGGAGATGATCCAGGCCGTCATCGAGGCCGCCGAGGAGGAACAGGCCCCTGTCATCGTCCAGATCAGCGAGGGGGCCATCCGCTACGCCGGCCTCGCCTATCTGGCAAACGCGGTACAGACTGGGGCTCGCCAGGCCTCGGTGCCGGTGGTTCTGCACCTCGATCACGGCAGCGGCTTCGAGACCAACGTGCGCTGCCTGCAGGCCGGGTTCACCTCGCTCATGTTCGACGGCTCGGCCCTGCCCTACGAGGAGAACGTGGCCATCACCGCTCTCATCGTCCGCGCTGCCCACGCCTGCGGCATCCCTGTGGAGGCCGAGCTGGGCCAGGTGCTCCAGGAACGCGACCGAGTCACTGCCGACCAGGTCTCCAGCCACATGACCAATCCCAGTCTGGCCCATGAGTTCGTCAGCCAGACCGGATGCGACAGCCTGGCCATCGCCGTGGGCTCCGTACATGCTATGCGAGCTCAGGAAGCTGAGCTGGACCTGGATCGCATCCGCGCCTGTGCCGCCGTGGTGGATGTTCCTCTCGTGCTGCACGGCTCCTCCGGCGTGACCGAGGACAGCATCAGGGAAGCAATCAGGTGCGGGATAGCCAAGATCAACGTGGGCACCTACATCGCTGCCGGTTTCAGCGAGACCGTCCGTACCCAGTCCGCCGCTCAAGCTGACGAGTACGACATGCGGAAGATCATCGGCCCCGCCCGAGACGAGGTGAGAAGGCGAGTGCGGGAGAAGATCCGGCTCTTCGGTTCGTCCGGCAGAGCCACGCCCCTCTCGCCCAGGTCGACACCCGGAGCCGATTCCGCCCTGGGCTTCGTGGCGGCGGAGTGAGCTCAACCAAGGTAGAAGTCACCAGAGGAGGTGAGGAAGTGAACGTAGGAGTACTGACCGGAGGGGGCGACGTCCCCGGGCTGAATCCTGCCATCAGAGGCGTCGCCCGGCGCTGTCTCCAGCATGGCTACCAGGTCACGGGCATCCTCGACGGATGGCGCGGCCTCATCGAGGCCGACGTGGTCCCCCTGGACCAGAACCGGATCTCGGGGATCCTGCACGTCGGTGGGACTATCCTCGGTTCCTCCCGCACCAACCCGTTCAAGAAGGAAGCGGACCTGAAAGCCGCCTTGGAGAACGTGCCCAAGCTGGGGCTGGATGCCATCGTCGCCATCGGTGGCGACGACACCCTGGGCGTCGCTCTCAAGCTCTACCGGGAGCACAATGTCCCCTGTGTGGGAATCCCCAAGACCATGGACAACGATGTAGGGGAGACGGAGTTCTGCATCGGGTTCGACACCAGTATCGAGATCGTCACTGAGGCCATAGACCGGCTTCATACCACTGCCTGCTCCCACCATCGAGTCCTGGTAGTGGAAGTGATGGGCCGGCACGCAGGTTGGGTAGCCGTTTATGGGGGCATGGCCGGCGGTGCCGATTACATCGCCATCCCGGAGCAGCCCGTGAACGTGGGCGACATCGTCGCCAACCTCAAGCGCCGCTACGAGCTAGGGAAGTGCTTCTCCGTCATCGTGGTGGCTGAGGGAGCCGAGATCGAAGGGATGCAGGAAGTGGAGGAGCGGGATGCCTTCGGCCACGTGGTTCTGGCCAAGAGGGCTGTAGGTCAGGCTCTGGCCGAGCAGTTGGAAGCGGCCACCGGCTTTGAGACCCGCGCCGTCCAGCTCGGGCACCTGCAGCGGGGCGGCACGCCCTCCGCCTTCGACCGGGTGCTGGGCCTGCGACTAGGAGTCCGAGCCGCCGACATGGTCAAGGAAGGCAAGTTCGGTTACATGCCCGCCTTCCAGTGCTCCCAGATCGTGGATGTGCCCCTGGAGCAAGCCCTCCGAGCGAACCGCACCGTGGACCTAGACCTGTACGAGGTAGCCAAGGTCTTCTTCTAGAGTGCATAGTCGATTGAGGCGAGGACGGTGAGTGGCTTGGCGATGTCGCGTTCGGTGCAGGACAGTTCGTCCGGCCAGCGAACATGGCACGTCAAGCTACTCACCATTCACTAGCCGCTACTTCGCTTCTACGTACGAGTTCACTACCCGCGTCAGCAGTCGGACGAACTCCTCTGCCTCCGCCTCGGTGTAGGCCGAGGCGCTGGGGCAGAAGGCACTGGTCGTGGCCAGCACCCCCGTGTGACCGGGCACCACGTACCCCACTAGCACGTGATGAGTGTCTCCGGTCATCTGATCCCAGACCGCCACGCCGGTATCGCCTTCCACCCGGCGCAGGATCAGGTTCGCCCGCTCTACCCCCGACAGTGTCAGCAGCAGGTCCAGGCTCGTCCCGACGTCGGTGCCGGCCGTCCGGCTCACCAGGTAGATCATGGCCGACGCACGCTCGTCCGACAGGTACGGCAGCGGTCCGGCGACACCAGTCACCTCGTCGGCCCTCCACCCTGCGGGCACCAGGATGCGCGCCCCCGAGGCCAGGTATGCCACCTCAGCCCCCTCGAGCAGCCGAGCTGCCTCCTCCTCACAGACCCTCGTCGGCTCCGCCGTCGCCGTGGGAGTTGCTGACGGGAGCGGCGTGGACGTCGCCGGCGCCGGGGGTGCCGGAGTGTCAGTCGGCGGCCCCGGGGTCGCCTCGGCAGTTGCCGTCGGGGTGTCGGTGGGGCTGGGCGTCTCTGTCGGTGTCGCCGTGGCGGTAGCGGTCTCGGTGGCGGTGGCCGTTTCGGTGGGAGTCGCAGTCGCGGAGGCCGTGGCAGTGGGTGAGGGCGTGGGGCTGGGAGTGTCCGTCGCCGTCGGCGTCCAGGTGGGAGTCTGAGTGGCCGTGGCGCTGGGCGATGGGGTCGGGGTATAGGCCAGAGCCAGGGCCGTGCCCGGCGGCAGTCCCTCGGGGAGCGGGATCACCAGCCGCTGGCCTATGTGAATCAGGTTCGGGTCGCCGATCCCATTGGCGCGCTGAATCTCCTGCACCGGCACCCCGTACATTCGGGAGATGCGCGTCAGGGTATCCCCTCGTTGGACCACGTGCTGGATGGAGGCCGGAGCCGGGGTGTCGGTGGGCTTCGGCCGCGCGGTTGGGGTAGACGTGGCCCGCCTGTCAGGGGTGATGATCCGGCTGCGGGTGGGTTCAAAGTCGGGCGGGACTGGCAAGCCACACCCCGCCAGGAGCGCCAGCGTCAGAATGAGAGCCAGCCAGCTTGAGGGCTTCAGCAAGGGGAGCAGCCTGTGGTGGCACACTGGATCCTGCTCGGCCTAAAGCTTCGGCCCCCTCGAGCCGATATAGGAGACAGTATCATCACCGGAGCCATAGGATGCGCCTCATCCCCTTGCTCAGCCGGCTGGTGTTCCTCTTCGGGGGGCTGTTCCTGGTGTTCTTTGGCTTCTCCACCGGGAACGCCACTCTCACCGTGCTGCTGCCCACCTTTGGCGTCTATTTCATGGCCAAGGGTGCCTTCTTCCTGGGCTCTCTCTTGAGTACCTGACGCCGCAGCTCACCCTCCGAGCCCGGCGGCGACCTCGATCACCTCGAGCACGTTGATGGAAGCCACGTAGAGCAGCACCAGCGCCAGGACGCAGGTCACCGCCAAGGCCAAAAGCCTCCGGCGGAGCTGCCACAGCGCCCACGCCGTGCCCACGGCGCCCAGTGTCTTGACCGCCAACAGGGCCCACAGCCCTCCGTGGCGCATAGCCAGCCCGGGCAGCAATTGGCCCACGGCCAGCCCCAGCTCCAGGCTGGCCAGGGTAGCCCCCAGGTCGGTCACATGCCCGAAGAGGTAGAAGCCGAGAGCCACCGCCATCGCCTGGTCGTAACCGCCCTGTCGAGGCGGCGTCGCCCGCCTGGCGACATCCGAGCGCGCGGCCTTGGCCCTGCCCACTGGCGGTCTACTCGACCATGATCCTGTCCCCGACCACCGTCCTGGTCCGCTTCACCGTTCCCGCCGGCAACTCCACCACCATCCGACACTGCCTGCTGATGGGAGCGAACCGGTAGGGACGCACGTTCTCCAGGCAGTGTAGGGCCACACCCTCCCCGCTGACGTACACAGCGTCAATGGGATAGGACATGAAGAACGTATGGATGCCGGTGGAGGGCTTGATGATGAGGCCCTCGCCTGCTGCCAGGGGCGGTCTGCCGATCAGCCCGCGCAGGCGCGTCCAGGCGTTGTCGGCCAGGCCGGCCTTCTCCGCCAGTACAACGCCCCGACTCTCGTTGATGACCCGTACTAGCTTCACCGACCGGTGTACCCGAATATCTCGGCAGGCAGCGACACCCCCGCCATCTCCAGCTTGGCCATGAACCCAGGCCGGATGCCGGTAGGAACGAGGCGCCCAATCACCCGTCCGTTCTCGATCCCGGTCTGCTTCCAGACGAAGATGTCCTGCATCACGATGGTGTCGCCTTCCATGCCCTGGACCTCGCTGACCTGCGTCACCCGGCGGACGCCGTCCGACATGCGTTGCAGGTGAACGATCAGGTCTATGGCGGAGGCTAGCTGCTCGCGGATGGCGCGCAAGGGCAGGTCCATCCCCGCCATGAGCACCATGGTCTCGATGCGCCGCAGGGTATCCCGCGGGTTGCTAGAGTGTATGGTGGTCATGGAGCCGTCGTGACCAGTGTTCATCGCCTGGAGCATGTCCAGCGCCTCCCCGCCGCGGGCCTCGCCCACGATCATACGGTCGGGTCGCATGCGCAAAGCGTTGATCACCAGCTGACGGATGGTAATCTGACCCTTGCCTTCGATGTTGGGCGGGCGCGCCTCCAGCCGGACCACGTGGCGCTGACGTAACTGGAGCTCGGCCGCGTCCTCAATGGTGATGATGCGCTCGTTCTCTGGCAGGAAGCCGCTCACCACGTTCAGCAGGGTGGTCTTGCCCGTGCCTGTCCCTCCCGAGATGATTATGTTGAGCCGGGCCTTGACGCACGCTTCCAGGAACTGGACCAGTTCCGGGGTCAGGGTGCCGAAGAGGATCAGGTCCTGGGTAGTGTAGGGGATACGGGCGAACCGGCGGATGTTGATGGTGGGGCCGTCTATGGCCAGCGGGGGGATCACGGCGTTGACGCGGGAACCGTCGGGCAGGCGAGCGTCCACCATAGGCGACGACTCGTCTATGCGCCGGCCCAAAGGCGCGATGATGCGCTGGATGATGCGGATGACGTGCTCGTCGTCCTGGAAGGTGACGTTGGTCTCGCTCAGCTTGCCCCGCCGCTCGATGTAGACCTGATGGGCCCCATTCACCATGATCTCGGTCACTTCGTCGTCATGGAGGAAGGCGTCGATGGGGCCGTAGCCGAGGATCTCAGCTACGATCTGCTCCAGCAGCTGCTCCTTCTGGGAGCGGTTGAGGATGAGCCCGCTCTCGCTGACCGCCTGCTCGTAGAGCTCTCGAATCTCTTCCCGGAGCTCGGTGGGGTTGAGCGCCGTAGGGTCCCCGCCTCCACGCCGGGCCGACTGCTGAGCGATGAGCTGCAGTTGCACCTTGTTCTTCAGGCTGACGTAGGGTTCCTCCAGGTAGTTGTACTGCGCCAGGTCCGCCACCCTCCGCTCGGCGTCAGATGGCGCCGCTGGTAACGACGGACTCTCCTCGGGCTTGGGCGCCGAGCGTCGGAATAGAGCCATGTCACTCCTCTCTTAGCGCGTCTGCCGGGGCGCACTCGCCCCGCCCAGGCTCTACTTGATCCAGATAGGGTTCCAGTCGTTGTACTCGTTGTTGCTCAGGTTGCGCTGATCGGAGCCATCCGCATTCATGATCCAGATCTGCTGGTGGCCCGTATCCTTGTTGGACCAATACACGATCTGCTGCCCGTCCGGTGACCAGGAGGGGTGCTTCTCCCACTCCCAGTCGTTCTTGGTCAACTGGGTCACGTTCTGTCCGTCAGCCGTCATGGTCCAGATGTCGTCGCTTCCGGTGTGCTCAGACACGAAGGCCACGTGCCAGCCATCCGGACTCCACACCGGGTCGTAGCAGACATTGTCCAATGAGGTGAGCTGCTTGTTGTTCCCGGTGGCCGATCCGTTCACCAACTCCTGTACCCAAATCTGCGCTATGCGGTTGTTGCCCCGAGCCACGTAGAGCTGCCACTTGCCGTCGGGCGACACCATCTCCCTCTTGCGCAGGTCGTCAAACTCCGTGGCACCCCACCGGGCCAGGTTCGCCGGTCGCTGATCCGTACCGTCAGGATTCATCAGGAAGATCTGGGTCACCCCTTCCCGATCGGTCCAGAAGGCGATCTGCCCCTTGTACTCGGCCAGCGGCACTGGAGTGGGCTCTGGCGGTTGAGTGGGTATCAGGTTCGGGTTCCAGATGAACGGCGTCGGAGTGGGAGGCGCGGGCGTCGGCGTCAGGAACATGGCCAGCTCCAGCCTCTTCTGGGCGGCAGCCGACGTGTCCGGCCCAGTGATCCGCTCAGCAGCGGCGTAATCCTGCAGGGCCAGGTAGAGGTCCCCGTTCAACTCGTGCCGCAGGGCCCTGGCCACATAGGCGTCGTAGAGCATCTGAGCCACCGACCCGCGCATGTAATTGAACCGGGCATCGTAGATGGTCTGCAGCACCGGAATGGCCTCGTCCAGCTTCTCCGCGGCGAAGGCCTGCTGTGCCGGCAGGAAAGTCTGCGCCAGTCGCCGCTCGGTGGTCGCCCGCATATCGCCAGGCCGGTACGTCAGCGCCTTGGCGAAGTACTCCACGGCCCTGGAAATCGGCTCCGGCTGGCCTTCAGCCGACTCGACCGCCTCCAGCCCCAGGCTCATGTAGCAGTGGTAGAGCCGCGTCATCACCTCTTCGCGACGGTAGTTGGGGTAGGCACGCCGGATGCTGTCGTAGAGGAAGGCCGCTTCCTGCCAGTTGCCGTGAGCGTAGACCTCCTGGGCCTGCTGCCACACTACTTCCATACTCTGGCCCAACCGCGCCTGCTCCAGCAACCCAGGCACGTCCCGGTAGCCCGGGTCCTGAGCTTGGATCTCCTCCAGCAGGGCCACGGCCCCGGCCCAGTTCTGCTCTACCAGCGCCTCCTGCGCCTGTTGATACAGGTTAGCCAGTTGCCACCGCTGGTTGGCCCACTGGAGCAGCCCCTTGATCTCCTCGTCCAGGGGAAACCGCGAGAGCAGATCCTGAAGGATGGCGATTGCCTGGGCATAGTCGCCGGCCGCCACGGCCGACCGGGCCTGAGCCAGCAGCCCGCCGCGCACGGCTTCCGTAGTGGCTTCGACATCCACGGTCTGGCCCTCGACCGGCGCTGGCTGGCGACTGGCCACCAACACGTAGACCAGAGCTACTGCCAGTACCAGTATCGCCGACCAGACCAGCAACCTCCCTACCGGTATGGGCTTGCGCCTGGGCTTGGCCACCTTGGCCGCGTACTGCTGGTCCAGGCTCATGCGCAGGCGCGCGTCCTCCAGGAGCGGCTGCAACTCGGCCTTGGCCTCTTCGTCGGCCGAATACTGCTCCAGCAGTCGGCTGAAAGCCTGGGCCGCCCTCTGCCAGTCCCCCGTCTGCGAGGCTTGCAGCCCCTGATAGTACAGGGGGTCGCGGCCCCATGGCTTAGTCGAATCTACCATCATCACCTCTCTAGCGCATCATCCCCTGCAGGAACTCCTGGAACCGGGGGATGGAGGGCCCCAGGATCACTATGAACAGGGAGGGGAAGATCAGGAACACCATGGCGAAGACCATCTTGAACGGAGCCCCGCGGGCGCGCTCTTCGGCCCGCTGCCAGCGGATCACCCGCATCTGGTCGCTCTGGGTGCGCAGCACGTTAGCGATGCTGACGCCCAACTGCTCCGCCTGCACCACCACCGCCACGAACGCCCCCAGGTCGGCTGCCTCGGTCCGCTGCACCATGTGACGCAGGGCCTCGGCCCGGCTGATGCCCATGCGCATCTCCCGCACCGCCCGGCCCATCTCCCGAGTGAGCACGTTGTCCCACTGCTCCCCCACCCGCAGCATGGCCGCGTCCAGCCCTAGGCCGGATTCCACGCAGATGGTGAGCATGTCCAGCACGTCGGGCAGGGCCCGCTCGATCTGGTGCTGGCGCGCCTTGATGCGCCGCTTGATCCAGAACGAGGGCAGGTAGTAGCCCAAGGCCGGCGCCGCTACCAGGATGAGGAGACTCTGCAGCGAGAGCTCGGGAGTGTTGGCCACCGACATAAGCGCCAAGCCGAAGAACAGCCCCGCCAGCAGCAGCTTCACCCCCAGGAAGTCCACCACGCTCAAGTTGCCCGGGTTGCCAGCCAGCAGCAGGAGTCGCCTCTGCGCCTCCACGTTGCCCCGCGGGGACAGGCGCCCGAGCAGCCCCAGCAAGCTGCGCAGGAAGGGGAGCACCGCCCGGTCCCAGAAGGGCCGCTGCAGTTCCTCCTCCGCCAGCTCCGAGAACTGCGCGTGCGACAACAGCCGCTCCGTGATCGGGTTGCGCCGCGGCCGCAGCGACATGGTGATGGCGAGCACGCTCAGAAGCGTCAAGCCGCCCACCATAAGGGTGCCGTAGTTGCTGACCAATGCCTCGGGCAAGGCGCTACTCCCTCACAGCCTAGACGTCTATGGCCACAATTCGACGTATGACGATGCCGCCCAGGACAATTCCCAACACTCCCATGACCGCCAGCGTGAAGGGCAATCCGGGGGTGAACAGCCCGCTCATGTACTCCGGGTTGATCACGTACAGGATCACCGCCAGGGCGATGGGCAGGATGGTGAGCAGCCAACCCGTGAGCCGCTGCTGCGTGGTCAGCACCCGGATCTCGCCCAGGATGCGCACCCGCTCCCGGATGGTGTGCCCCACCGTGTCCAGGATCTCGGCCAGATTCCCACCCACCTCGGATTGGATCTTGATCGAGGTCACCACCAGGCTCCAGTCGTCGTTGTCCAGCCGCTCTACGGAGTTGTCCAGCGCCCGGGCCAACGACAGCCCCAGCTGCACCTCCCGCACGATCCGCCCCATCTCGACGGAGGCCGGCTCGGGCATCTCCCGAGTGACGATGGTGAGCGCCTGCACCGGGCCATACCCCGCTCGCAACGACCCCACCACCAGGTTGATGATGTCGTTCAGCTGCCGGGCAAAGGCCAGCCGGCGCAGCCGGGCCCGTCGGCTCACCCACAGCCGCAATACCATTATCGCCACACCGGCCAGCATAATCCCTAGTACTACAGAACCACGCAGCAACCCGAACACGAACCCAGTCGCCGCCAACACGGCCATGATGAGTACGTACTCCGGCACCGAGAGGGCCAGGTTGGCGCGCTCCAGGTCTCGGGCGATGGCCGGGGCCACAGAGAGCCGCATCACCAGCCGACTCAGAATCCCAGGACGCTTGCGGCGCGAGCGAGCTTCCTCCGCCTCGGCCGCCTCCATGGCCACGATCTCCTCCAGCCGGTCCGACGTCTGACTGTAGACGCCGATGAAGTCGCGCAGGGCCAGGAAGAGACAGAACGTGGCCAGCCCCGCGATGGCGCCGGCGTACAGCAACAGCGTCCGGCTCAGGGAGTCTCCCACCGAGAGCTGCGACATCAGCCAGTCAACCCAGACTTCAACCAAGCGTCACCTCGATCGGACACGTGATACGTGATGCGTGATGCGTGATACGTGATACGTGATGCGTGATACGTGACGAGTGACATGTGACAGACCTCACGCCTCACGAGTCACGCATCACGCGTCACGTATCACGCATCACGTATCACGCCTCACGCCTCACCCTGCCATCTGTACCAACGCCACCATCGCCCCCAGGGCCAGCCAGGGAGCATAGGGGATGGTGGACTTGCGCCCCCGCCCCATCAGGATGGCAGCCAGAGCCGCCAGCCCACCGAACACGATCCCGGCGAATAGGGCGTTCAACACCGCCGGGTATCCCACGAGCAGGCCGATGAATCCGGCCAGCTTGACGTCGCCGGCGCCCATGGCCCCCCGCCCCAGGGCGGCGATGGCCAGGAAGCCGACGAATCCCAGGGCCCCGCCCAGCACCGCCTGCCTTAGCGGCGCCGCCTGCGGCACTCCCAGTGCGCTGGCCGCCAGGGCGACGGCACCGGCCGCCAGCAGCACCCGGTTCAGCACCAATCGGTGCTCGAAGTCAATCACCGCCACCAGCAGCAGGAGCGCCCCCCACCCCACCAGCCACACCGCCGTCCAGGTGGGGCCCAGGTAGTGGCCCGCGAGTGCCCCGCCAACCAGGCCCACGGCTACTACCAGTAGCCGTCGGTCAGCCCGGAGGGCGCCCGGCGAACCTAGAATCCCAGCCCCCTTCGCTGAGAAGGAAGGGGGAGCCGGATCTGCCTCCCCTCTCCTCTCAGGAGAGGGGTCGGGGGTGAGGTCACCCGGCGGCAGCACGTCCGCCGCCCAGTTCACCACGGCCGCCAGGGCATCGCCCAGGAGGGCTAACAGCACCGGCCCCAGGAGGGAAGCCATCACCCGCTCCTCCCCAACCCGAGGAGCCCACCTCGTGCCGACGCCGCCCGGGGTGTCGCCTCGGCCACCAGCTCGTGGGCCATCTGCCGCAGTACCCGCGCCAGCGGCTTGCGGCCGTGGCTCTGCACCAGGGGCACCCCCCGGTTGAGGGAGTAAGCCACCAGCGCCGGATCGTCGGCCAGGAGGGCAAATGGCTCCAGCCCCAACAGCCGCCGCACTTGCTTCTCCGGGATGCCGGCGGTCATGTCGTAGCGGTTGATCACCAGCCGCACCTTGTCATCGGGGTAATGCTGCTCCCGCGCCATCTGCAGGAACACCCGAGTGGCCCGCAGGGCGGTCATCTCGGGTGTAGTCAGCAGCAGGATGACGTCGCTCGCCTCCAGCACCGGCTCCGTGCGCGGGTCCATCCAGTACCCGCCGTCCACCACCACCCAGGGGTAGTAACCCCGCAGCACCCGCAGTATGGCGCTCAGATGCCGCGGCTGCACCCGATCGGCGGCAGCGGTGCCCCCAGGCGACGCCAACACTCGCAGCCCCGAGGCATGCCGCACCAGGGCGTGATCCAGTACCTCCGGCTCCAGCGTCTCCACCTGGGCCACCAGCTCGGCTACCGTATGCTGAGGCTTGAGGTTGAGGGCGATCTCCACGTCCCCGTAGGCCGCCTGCCCGTCCACCAGCACCACCGGCGCCTTGCTCTCCTCCCGCATGGCCACGGCCAGGTTGCTGGCCACCAAAGTGCGGCCCACGCCCCCCTTGAGGCTGAACACGGTGAGCAGCCGGCCCGGTGCCCGCCCGCCCGGCCCCCGCATCCCACCCAGCGTGAGGTCGTCAATGGTCTGGGTGAGGCTCTCGGGGGCGAACTGCAGGGGCAGGAAGGCTTTGGCCCCGGCCAGGAGGGCGCGCCGAATGTAGTCCGCCTCCTGGGGATCGGCCAGCACGGTGAGGGGTACCTCGGCCAGTCGCTGGTGCAAGTCCTTCACCGGGACCAGGGGGTCCTCCGGATGCAGGCGGTAGTCCAGCAGGATCAGGTCCAGGGCGCCCTGCACCCCGAGGCTGTAGATGGCCTCGATGTTGGAGACGCGCTGGAGGAGGTGGTACCCGGGCGCGGTGCCCAGCGCCGCTGCCACCCGCTTCTGCAACTCCTCGTCCCGCGTAAGGACTATCACCTGCCTCGGTCGGTCTCTCTGCACTATCTCCTCACCTCATCCGGGGGAAGAGTTTCACCGCAGAGATCGCAGAGACCGCAGAGGAAACGCAGAGAAAGGAAGGGGTGGTTGGACATCTGCTCGAGCGTCTCTCGCCCCATCAACACTGTTCCTACTCCCCGTCCCTTCATTATCTGTCCTCTGCGTCTTCTCTGCGTTCTCTGCGATCTCTGCGGTGAAATCCCTCTCTCAGCGGCCTCTGCGGTGAACCTCCCCCTCCGGGTAGTTGTTGACTAGGCGGCGGAGGCCGTCCTTGAGGACGCGGGTGTTGAAGTTGATGAGCAGCCCCACCGGGAGGCCGCTCAGCTTGAGGTAGGAGAGGAGCTGAGCGGTGTGGATGGGCAGCAGCCCCTCCACCGCTTTCACCTCCACCACCACCGCGTCCTCCACCAGCAGGTCCAGCCGGTAACCGCAGTCCAGCTCCACCTGGTGGTACACTAGAGGTATCGGCTTCTGCTGCTCGAACCTGAGCCCTCGCTGCCCCAGCTCGTAGGCCAGGCAGGCCTCGTACGCCGACTCCAGCAGCCCCGGCCCCAGCGCCCGGTGCACCTCCACCGCCGCGCCGATCACCTCTCTCGTCAGTTCGTTAAGGCATCTCACCGCAGAGACCGCAGAGACCGCAGAGATAAGGATGGATTGTCTATCTGTTCCAGTCTCTCTCGTGCTCCCCAGGACTCCCTCTTCTCCACCCTCTATGTACCCTTGTCTTTCCTCTGCGTCTTCTCTGCGTTCTCTGCGATCTCTGCGGTGATCTCACCGCAGGGATTTCACCGCAGAGACCGCAGAGATCGCAGAGATAAGGATGGATTGTCTATCTGCTCCAGTCTCTCTCGTGCTCCCCAGGACTCCCTCTTCTCCACCCTCTATGTACCCTTGTCTTTCCTCTGCGTCTTCTCTGCGTTCTCTGCGATCTCTGCGGTGATATTCCTCTGCGTCTTCTCTGCGATCTCTGCGATCTCTGCGGTGAGACTCCCTACCGCACCGGCAGCAGTTCCTGCACCGGGAGCCCGTACTTGTCTTTGACGTAGTCGTAGTTGACCGGCTCGACCTCGATGAGCTCCTCGTTGGTGCGATGCCGCAGGACGATGTCCATCACCCCGCCCGCATCGCGGAAGTACTTGAGGATCAGAGCGTCCTGGGGAGCCATCGCCAGCAGGATGGCCCGCGGCTGGGGCACCGCCGTCGGCTGCACCGCCGCCCCCTCCGCCGTCCGCTGCGCCGTCGTCTCCGGCATGCGCACCACGATGGCGGTGATCTTCTGCCCCTGGATCACGTCCGTGGTGAACATGGGGTCGCCCAGCGCCTCCGGTCGGCCCTCCTCCGTCGGGGCCCCCGGGGTGGCCTTGACCTCCTGCTCCGGCTTGAGGGTGAACAGGATGTCCACCAGGTCGCCCGGCTGGAGCAGGTTGATATTGCTCATCAGGTCGTCCGGGGGCAGGGCGAAGATCACCTTGTCCCGGGCCATGGTGAAGGCCACGTTGGCCGTGGTGACGTCGGGGTCGGCCAGACGCATGGACATGACCACCTCGCCCGGGTAGATGTCGCCCATGGCGATCTTGCCCACCACGTCGTCAATGGAGGTGGCGGCGCCCTCGGGGATGATGTCGGCGGGCCACTCCTGCAAGCTGACCTGGGCCTCCTCTATGGCCCGGGTGGTGGTGATGTGGGCCAAGGCCACCACCACGGGGGCCACTGCCTCGGCCTGGGTCGCCTGGCGCTGCTCGGACGGCGCCGCCGCCGTGGTGCTCTGCTGCACCCGCAGCTCCACCACCGCCATGGCCACGAAGGCGGCCAGCAGCGCGAACACCAGCCCCACCAGCAACCACACCCATCCGCGACGTCTGGATGCCATTACCCGCTACCTCCGCCTCACTTGCTCAGCTGAACTACATAGACGCCCGTGTCCGGGGCGTCGTCCCAAGGGATCAGATCGCTGCTGATCCACTCCACGAACATGCCCTTGACCTTGACCTCCGAGGGGCCGCAATCCAGCTGGGAGCCCGAGTAGATGCACCGGTTGCTGCTGTTGATGGAGCAGATGCCCGTCAGCTGGAATCGCCCAAAGGCCTTCACGGTGTAGGTCTGCGTGCTGCCTCCGGACCCTCTTTCGCAGAGGCCCGGGGTGCGGACCTCGTACAGGGGCACCAGGACGGTGTTCTCCTCGCCGGGAACGTAGCAGTACTGCTCCAGCGCCTTTAGCATGCTGGTCGTCACGCCCGGCTCCACCATCAGTTCCTGGCCGATGTAGACCAGCCCGGCACAGCAGGGATTGTTGATGTAGTCGGTCACGTTGTTGCATTTGGTGCCCGGCTCACAGGTCCCGATGCCAGCGTTCCAGTCGATTAGCCCAAAGGAGCCTTTCTTGTCATCGCACTGATCCGGGCATTTGGGGTCCACACCGGGGATGCAGATACGCGACTGCCCCGTCACTTCGTCTACGGTGCAGCAGTCCTTCTCCCACTTGGTGCTCTCCTTGTCGTAAAGCTCCCACTCTACGTTCGTCAGCAACTCGTCGTCCTCATAGGCCCACCCCCCCAGGGGGACGTGGACCGCCAGGGGCAACAAGTTCTCTCCGGCCCCAACGTTGGAGCACCGGGCCTCAGCGTTGGCACCTACGTCAATGGAGGAGAACTGAGCGCCCAGTATGCCGGCGAACCACGTCAGCACCGTCTTGGGCGCAGTAGCCTGAGCGGAGCGCTCCGTGCTGCCCAGGCCCACGGCGCACGGATTGCCGCTGCCGTCATTGTCGGCCCCGTTCGCCAGGCAGTAGGCGTTACCGACATCCACCCAGTCGGCCTCCGGCTCCAGACAGATGGTCCGGGCCGCCGCCAGCGCCGCTGCATCTGCGGCCGTCTGCATCTGCCGCCGCTGGAGGTACACTTGGCCGCCGTCCAGGGCCAGAGCCACCATGCCCAGCAGGACCACCAACATCAAGGCCACCAACACCAGAGTCTGACCTCTACTGGTTCGCACTTCAGCCTCCAGCCACTATGCGCACTTCCAGATACTGCCGCGCCGTGCTCCTGAGCGTCATGCTGGGAACGAATGGAGTCACCGGCTGGAACTGGTGAGTCACCGTGACCACCACCTGGCGGTCGGCCGGTGTCGGTTGCACGTACTCGACGGAGATCGGCACCCCGACCGCCAGAGCCTGGGCCGCCCCGGCCACGTCGCCGGTAGGGTTGACGGCGGCGAAGCGGGCGCCCTCGCGGGCGGAGTTCGCCACTACGCTGTAGGCGTAGATCACGCGGCCGAACTCGACGATGCCGAAGACGACGGTGAACAGGAGGATGGCCCCCAGGGCAAACTCCACCAGAGTCTGGCCGCGCTGTGGGGATCTACTGCTCATGGCCTGGCGCCTTTCGGGGAGAATGTGGTTCCGGCCCGGCGACCTCCACCTCGCCGCTCGAACCGATCATCGGCTAGCGCTAACAGGATTCTAAGACTAGGAGCAGTATGCATCAAATGTGCCATCGCTGTCACGCCCGGGGTGGCTTGTCGCGCAGAGCGCAAGCAGCGAAGAACCTTCGCCACCTCCGCTCCGGGCGCCAGCCCGGTCAACCGGAGAGGACCATCATATCGGCGGTGCCAGTGAGGGTGATAGGTCCAATCCCGAGGAACCCGGTGATGAGGGGGAATGCATATGCCACTCGCGCCGTCACCGTCGCACCATCCGCGGACCGAGTCACATAGACGTACACCTGCCCCGCCGGTGGGTTCTCGGGGGGCTGGGAGTACTCGATCGTGCCGACAGCCAGCCCGGACCCCAGGACCTCGTTGGCAGCACGTTCTTCCGCGTTGGGGGTGCCGTCCTCCACGTGCAGTCGGTCCGGGTACGAGGCCCCGTACCGCGCCGCCTCCCGGGCCGCATTCTCCACCACGATGAAGGCATGGAACGCCCGCCCCAAGTCTGCGATGCCAACGAAGAGGAGGATGAGGAGGGGAAGGACGAGCGCCAACTCTGCCAGGTTCTGCCCTTGCTGCCCCTCCCTTGGCATCATCCCAACGCTGCGCCTCCCCGCGCGGCCGACCCTAGAACGGCCACACACTGACCAGGTAACTCCAGTAGGCACTTAGGTCCTGCCCAATCAGAGAGACAGCGCCGACAGCCGCGACGGTTACCACTAGCAGAAGGAGGCCATACTCGGCCAAATCCTGACCCTCCTCGCGGCTCAGAGCGCGTCGCCAGCACCCTACCCCAGCGGTCATTGCTTACACCCTCGCTGTGTGAAGTGTCTGTTTGTCCGGTCACAGGGTGAAGAGGGCGGAGAAGACTGCGCCACCCCGCCCCCCTACGTTGCATAGCCGTCTTGCGACGGCGCATCCGCGCCGTATGTGTACGCGAGCCCTATCCGCCGATACCATGCTCCGCCAGAGTTGCGCTGATCTCGTTGAAGACCCAGCTGATCTGGTCTCCTAGCGCTGCCACTATCGCGATCACAACCACTGCGATCAGGCCGAGCAGTAACGCATATTCGGCTAGATCCTGCCCCTTCTGCTCCTCGATCCAAGCCTTCACGTAGCTGATCCACATTGCCATTTCCGTCCTCCTCCGTGTATCTTGCCCCTTTTGGGCTTCGGTCTTCTTGGCCCTTCGCCGGCCCCCGCCGGGTCGGCTGCGGCCTCGCTTATGGCGCCATTATAGGGGCAAAAGCATTAGAATCGGGCAGCCAAAACGTTAGAAATCGGTTATAGCAGCATTCTGGAGTGGCGACGAGAGAGATCGGAGGCCCACCCCAGCCGGCTACCTGGGCCTACCGCGCCCCCGGGCGGGCGGAAGCCAGGCGCCCCGGCTCGCACCGCGTCCTGAGCCAGCAACCAGTCCGGCCGCCGAGCGGCATGGCATGGCTCGCACCTGGGTTCACTCCGTACCCGCCTCGGCCCGCGCGAACACCGCTGCTCTGTCGTCGCGGTACAGCTCGGCCCAGTTGGCCGAGGCAGAGGCCGCGCGCACCAGGTGCTGTTGGGTCCCCAGTCGGAGAAGTAGAACGCCAATGCTGTGTCTCCCCACCAGCTCCTCCCAGTCAAAACGCGCGCCGGATATGGCATGGTACTCGGCCCAGTCATCCTCTAGGTAGAGGTCTATGCGGGTATCGACGAACACCGGACGCCCGGGGCAGGCCCAGATGAGATAGGAGGCGAACCCCTGCTCGGCGAAGACGCGCGTGCCTTCAGGAGCCACTTCGCAAAGGAATTCTACCGCCGCCGTCGGCGTTCCCGGTGTGAGCAGGTCGCGTCTGCCCTCCGGCATGACTCGCGCTCGCCAGCCCGGCCACGAGAGCGCCACTCCGGCCAGGAGCGCCGCTGTGAGCAGGCCGTTCGCCCACACCCTACCCTTGGCTCGGACAGGCCTCCGCCACCACAGTCGTGCCAGGCATGCGGCCACCACGGGCGCCATAACGAACCCGTACCAGGCCCCGTTGCGCTGCGCCCAGAGGGCAAGTCCGCCGAAGACCAGTAGGCTTAGCCCCTGGTCGAGCGCAGGCCGGAACCGCGACCTGGTTAACAGCAACAGCAACAGGCCCACCGAGACGAAGAACAGCGCCCCGGAGGGCGTCCTTACCGTCAGAGGCTGCCACTCACTGGTGAGCCGGGTAGTAACATCTCCTGGGTCGAGGAAGCCAGCCACGTACTCGATAGCGCCTCGCGGCCCAAGAGGATTGAGAACCAAAGCCAGAACCGACAACACCACCACACCGACGACCTGCCACGGCAGCGCCTCGCGCATTCCCCCCGCTCTCCTCAGAGCGGTCGCAACCAGGGACAGGCAGTACAAGCCCAGCACAAGCAGCCCGTACAGGAACACCCCGTGGCAGTTCGACCACAGCGCGATCAAGGGCACCGCCAGCCACAGCAGCCGCCGGTGGCCTCGGCGGTGCCCCGCCGCCAGGCTCATGAGCGCACCGAAGGCGAGAAAGGAGAACCCCTGCGGCCTCACCGCCCAGCTGGGCAATCCCACTACCGCCCCCATGAACGTAGCCAGAGCCGCCGGCCGCAGGCCGTATTCCCGCTTGAGAGCAACGAGCAGCCAGCAGTACCCCGCCGTCACCATCAGGGCGTGCGCGGCGATGTTGAGCGGTAGGCCCCCCAGCCGGTACACCGCAAACATGAACACCTGCATGAGCCAATTCTGGTCCACCCAGGCCTCGCCATGGTGAGTGAACGAGAAGCGATCGGTGGTGGGAACTCGGCCTTCCTCCAACACGATCTCACCCATGCGAAGGTGCCACCAGAAGTCGTTCGGGTGGACAACCTTCAGGTTCAGGCTCACAAGCAGAGCCACTGGAACAACCAGAGTCCATAGCAGATCGAGCGTGAGGCGGGACTCCAGAAAGAGCCACACGCGCGCACTTGCCGGCGCAGTCGCTGCCCTCCTCATGCCTCCTCCCTGATCACTCAAGACACCGTCGGCCGGCAAGACTTCTGCCTCCACTGCCCCACGCGCCGCCGAGAGGTACAGGCTCGCCGGCGGCGATGCATGCCCGGCAAGGCCGCGCCCCTGCCGGGCCCGCAGCTACGGCGGTGCGACTGCGGAGAGGTGACCGTGAATGCCAGACGGGCGGGCCAGAGCACCGGCGACGGCAGGGAGTTCGTGGCACACGTCGGCTGAAGTCGCTCTCTCATCAGGTCCCTTCCCCCGCCGCTCCCCTCCGGCCCGCCACACCTGTCTGTCGGCAGGCGGCGACCTCCCCTTGAGGATACCCCCATCAACTTAGCGTAAAACCTGCCTTACCCACTAGCAAACCGCCCCCATTCGTGCTATGATCACTACAAGGTGCCGGGTGGCGCCCTGCGTGACGGTAGGGCGAGGTCGGTAGTGTCACTTGCGAAGGGTTCGAGCGAGAGCGGCCCGTATCGAGTGTCAGTACACGCCGGCACAGGTCAGGCCGCCGGTCTCGAATCTGGTTGAGAGAGGGTGACATGAGGATCTACGTAGGGAACCTGCCGTACACTGCCGCCGAGTCGGATCTCCGGGAGCTGTTCGAGGGTTACGGCGAAGTGGAGTCGGTCCAGATGATACGGGACCGGGACACGGGGCAGTCCAAGGGCTTCGCTTTCGTGGAGATGCCCAACAACAACGAAGCCCAGGCCGCCATCCAGGGGCTGAACGGCCAGCCGTTCAACAACCGCAACCTGACCGTGAATGAGGCCCGTCCCCGCCCCGAGCGCGGCGGTGGTGGTGGAGGCCGCGGCGGCGGTCGCGGCTGGCGCTAGCGCCTCCGTCTGCTTCTGGACCAACCTCACCCCTGACCCCTCTCCTCTCAGGAGAGGGGTTTCTCCTGCCCCGGCCCCACTGGCCCGCCGCCCTCCTCCGGGGTACCATTCCCCCCAGCACGCCACTCTTCGGGAACACCACGCCATGACCGAATTCGCCTCGCTATCGCCTGCCGTCCTCCCCCGCCGGGGCAGCGCCGCCACCTGCATCAACGCCCGCCAGCGCGGCACGGGGGCGCCGGCGTGAACCGGCGTCACGTCCTCCACTCCCTGGGCATCGCCGACTGGGAGGAGGCCCTCGCCCCCGGGTGGGACCGCATCACCGCCCGCCTGCCGGAGACGATCCCCTTCCTCGAGCCGGACTACGTGCGCTGGGCCTGCGAGCAGGCCTACCTGCCCCCCGAGGTCACCCACCTGGCCCAGGCCGCCGCCGGCCGCATCGCCGCCCAGCCCGCCCTGCGTGCCTTGGCCTGGTACTGCCACTGCCGCCTCTTCGCCCCCGGCGAAACCAGACCCAACCCTCGCGACTGGCCCCTCCTCACCCAGGCCCTGGGCGCCGACGCCGGGCTGTTCAACCTGCTGCTGCTCCTGTCGGGCACGCCCGCCATGCAGGAAGTTCACCGCGCTCGCGGCATCCCCGCCGAGGTCGTCCGCGCTACCGTGCTGGACCTCAAGCTGCACCTGGAGACGGGCGATTACCGCCTGGAACATGGGCGCTGGGGGATCGGCACCGGCATCCTCGGCTGGCTCCTGCTTCACTGGTGGGGTCAGCTCTATCGGCTGGGGCGGCTGCAGTTCGTGCCCTCCGAGTTCCGCAGCCCCCTGCGGGCCTACCGACACCAGCAGACCGGCGCCGTCGTCGCCCTGTCCGAGCCCGGCCTCACCTACCGCTCCGACGGGCAGCGGGACGGCTCCGCCGGCGTGTACGACCCGGAGGGTCGCTGGACCACCACCCTAGAAGTGAGGGCGGGCGAGGTCATCGGGTACCCCATCTCGCCCTGGGGGTACGCTCTGCCGGAGCCGGTGTCCCTGCCCGAGGCCGAGTGGGCCCTGGCCCTGGCACCCGGCCACCCCGTGCTCGACATCCACATTCCCGCCGGCGAGCCCATGGACTTCGACCGCTGCGGGGATTCGATCCGGCAAGCGCTGGACTTCTTCCCCCGGCACTTCCCCGACAAGCCCTTCGTGGGCTTCGCCTGCCACTCCTGGATCCTGGACTCCCAGTTCCCCGACTTGCTCCCCCCCTCGTCCAATCTGGTGCGCTTCCAGCGGGAGGTGTACCTCTTCCCCATCCCCCGAGGGGGCGGGCTCATCCACCGGGTCTTCGGCTACGGCTTCGAGGAGAGGGACGGCACCGTGTCCCCCGAGGATCTGGCTCGGCTGCCCCGCCGCACCACCATGCAGCGGGCCTTCGCCGCCCACTTGGAGGCGGGAGGGCGCTTCCGCGGGGGCGGCTGCTTCCTGCTCAAAGAGGATGCGAACTGGGGCAGCGCCTACTACCGCACCCGCTGGCCGCTGAAGCAGTAGCGCCGGGCCCAGACTGTGCCGACGGCTCTCCTCAGCCTTCTGTTCGAGCAGGCGTATGGCTGTGGAGCCGTGCAGTGACGTATGATGCCGCGTCATGCAGATGCGTTGCCTGCTTCCGTGACCGTGGCCCTTTCGCAGCGAACCGTTCCCCTGCGGCCGGAGGCTACGGAGAGAGCTGTGAAGCCAAAGACAGACAGGGAGAGTGATACCCTCTACCTCCGCCTGGATGAGGCACCGATCTTCGAGTCGGGCGTGATCCTCGATTTCGACGAGGAAGGGTGCCTCGTCGGCATTGAGGTGCTCGCGCTCAGCACCCGTACCGAACCGGACAAGCAGCGCATCTTCCAGTTGGAGACGCTGTAGGCAGGCGGCCGGCCCCGGCACAGCGTGCGCCGGCGAATGGCTGTCCGTTACGCCACGCTGCGGGCTACCGACCCGCCCGGCGCAGAGGCTCGATCCCGACGATCCCGTGACACCAACGCACGATCTCCGGGTCTCCGGTGACGAGTGTCCCCGCCAACTCCGCCGCCGCTGCCACCGCGAAGGCGTCTGCATAGGAGATGGCGTACCTGGACTTCACTTCTGCGGCGGCGAGCACTGGCTCCTCGGCCACGTCCAGAAGGCCGATCGGAAGGCTGCGGATGGCGGCTACGGTGGCTCTCGCCTGTTTGCGTCCCCGCCGCCTGGCGACGATGTAGAACGCCTCGCCCAGGCTGATGAGCGACATGCAGGCGTCGGCCACGCCCGCTTCGGCATCTGTCAGCAGCTCCCTGACGCGAGCTACGGCGGGCTCTTCGGACTGGAGAAACGCCAGGATCGCCCAGGTGTCAAGGATGAAGCGGCTCTTGCTCATCGGCGGCGACCTCTCTGCGGTGCTCCTCCTCCAGGTCCGACAGCAGGTCCACCCCCTGGAACATGCCACAGGCCGCGTCAATCGCCGAGGTGCCGATGGGGTCCAGGACGATACTGCCGTCAACGACCCTGACGTGGAACCTGGTCCTTGGGCTAAGCCTCAAGGCCTTCCTGATGTCCTTCGGTATTACGACCTGCCCCTTCGAGGAAAGGGTTGTCAGCATCTTGCCACCCCCAGCCAGCACCTTACCCATTGCCCCACAAGAGTAAGACAACCAGCAGCCAGTGGCAAGCGGCGAGCCCACCAGGTCTGCCGGCACTCCACCGCCCCAGCGCGTTCAGGACTCGCGGTACATAGCGCCATTTCTCGTGCCCCCGCTGGCGGTGACTCGATACCGGCGCTCGGCCCGCCGCCCGGCGTGCCACCGGCTCCGACGCAGAGCTTCCGCCGGCCCTGCAGGTGCGGCAGTTCCGCGGCAGGGAAATCGCCAGAGGCGTATCCCGGGCAAGCCGCTAGCGGTTGCGGCGCCGTGACTTTTTCGCCTGCTTGCGCTTCGCCTTCTTCCCCCTGTCCGGCCGGCCAGCGGGCGGCAGCAGCCGCAGGCTCTTCCTGCCTTCACGCGCCCGTACCTCCATATCCGGACGCTCCTGTGCGCCGGGGGTCGGGTCGGGCAGGTCCACTCCCAGGTCCGTGACCACGGTCTATAGCAGCTCCCGCCGTGCCCGCTCCGCCACGGCGCGCATCCGTTCCAAGACCGCCGGGTCGCGTTCCGGCTTGCGATACTGCGACAGCAGCTCCTGTATCCGCGCCCGCGCCTTGGCCAGGGCCTCTTCCTCCGTCTTGCTGCCCTGATAGCCGCTGCGATCGGCGAAGCGAGGCATCCAGGTGTTGGCCCGGTAATGCCTGAGAGTGTGCTCGGTGGTCAGGTAGCTGCCCTGCAGGCCATAGCCTACCGCGAGGATGGTGTCCATCCCGATGGTCTCTGCGTTGACCTCGAACTCCTGCGTCAGGCTTTCTAGGGCAGTAGTCATCTCGTAATCGAGCAGCAGCTGCACCAGGCTGATGCTCTTGCCCGTCTCCACCATCCCCTGCCCGATCGGCGGGTGGTGGCCGCTGAAGGCCGCGATGGTCAGGGCCTTGTAGGCTTTCTCCAGGGTGGCGTACAGGCCCGGCACCTTGGCGCTGGCGTACTCCCCGCCTCCGATGTAGACCGCCAACCCACACCAGCGCCGGAGGAACTCGTTGAGGGCGAAGGCGCGGAGCATGGCGTCCGGAGCGCTGTAACTGGCGTCGCCTCCGCGCATGTCCAGAGTGGCTGCCCAGATGCTGCCTCTCAGCGGCACCGACGGGTTGAGAGCCCGCCCCGCGATCCAGGTGGCCACGTACTCGGCTGCACTCACGGCCACGAAGCCGGCCACGGTGACAGGCGTGGTGGCCCCCGCCACCTGCATGCCCGTCAGCCCGATCGGGTGGCCCAGCCTGGCCATCAGCACGAACCGGTCGGTCACGTCCTTGTCGAAGCGCAGCGGATGGGAGAAGCAGATGGCTCCTAGCGTGAACCAGTTCTCTATCCCCAGCTCGTGCCCCATCTCCAGCAGATAGGGCACCTGCCGCGCCTCCCAGGCGAAGGGCTCCCCTGGGATGGGGGCGTACTCGGCCAGGATGAGGCCGGCTTCCAGGGGCTCCACCAGGGGAGGTACGTCCTGCAACAGCAGCGAATGCCCCACGGCGTGCTCCGGGTGCAAGACGGCGCCGAACTTGGTCAGGCGGATCAGGTCCTGGCGCGTTCCCCCACGGCGCTCCCCCGTCTCGTCATCGAGATAGAACTGGGCCACCTGGGTGCCCAGGCCGGGGCGCTCCGGCGCCTTCAGTCGGGGCTGCCCCTCGTCGCGACCGCCGTACTCCGCCCGGAGCCCCGAGGCGAACTCCTCCACCAGGCGACGGGGGAAGCGCACCTCCTGCCGCCCCCGGTCCACGGTAGCGCCCCACGCTTCCAGCGCCTCCATCATCTCGTCGTTCTGACACAGCACCCCCACGCGTTCCAGTATCTCCGTGACCGCGTCCGCCAGTACTGGCACATCGGAATCGCTGAGCAGGGCCCTCTGAAACATCGTTGCCTCCCCTGGTACCCACCTTGACGAGCGGGCACCGGCTGTCCCGGTCCGCATCTGTCCGGGGTCATACTATACTCCGCCGGCCGCCCTCGCTCCAGGCGGTGAGCTCGATGGCTCTCGAGCTGCGGGATCCCCTTGCCCGCGCTATACTTGAGGCGGATCCGGCAGCAGAAGGTGTCTTGTCCTGCACCTCTCGCCGACGGTCTCCCGTGGGCCCTCCGGTTGACTGCGCCCGCTTACGCATGTGGCACCCGGCCAGGGGCAGGAGGGTGCCGCGCGAAGCCGCGTCCGGTCATGCCCGCACAGGAGGCGCACCCATGCCCATCCTTACCTCTCTCCGCCCCGCTCAGCGGGCCACCCAGGGCCCCCTGTACCACTTCTTCGGCTACTATGACAAGTGCCCCTGGGACGCCACCGGACGCTACCTGCTCTCCCTGCGCGTAGCCTTCATGCACCGCCCTCCCACGCCGGAAGACATCGCCGTCATCGGAATGGTGGACCTGGAGCGAGACCGAGCCTGGCGCCCCTTGGCCGAGACCACCGCCTGGAACTGGCAACAGGGCACTCACCTCCAGTGGTTGGGGTCGGCCCCCGACCGCTTGATCGCGTTCAACACCCGCCAGCGCGATCACTACGCCGCCTGCGTCCTCGACGTCCACAGCGGCGAGTCCCGCCTGCTTCCCCGGCCCATCTACGCCCTCTCCGCCGATGGCAGACAGGCGGTCACGCTCAACTTCTCCCGCGTGGCCCGCACCCGCCCCGGCTACGGCTACGTCGGCGTGCCCGACCCCTGGGCCGGCGACCGGGCTCCCGCTGAGGACGGCATCTACTGGATGGACCTTGAGTCCGGGGAGTCGCGCCTGATCGTCAGTCTGCGGCAGATCAGCCAGATCGAGCCGGAGCCGGACATGGATGGCGCCGAGCACTGGTTCAACCACCTCCAGTTCAACCCCTCCGGCAGCCGCTTCCTCTTCCTGCATCGCTGGCGCGACCCCCGCGGTGGCCCCTTCCGCCAGACTCGACTCTATACCGCTCGCCCCGATGGCAGCGACCTGGTGCTACTGGAGCGCTCGGGGCTCGTCTCTCACTTCGACTGGCGCGACGACGACCACATCCTGGCCTGGTCCCGCCACCGGGGCGAGGCTCACTTTCACCTCTACCGCGACCGTTCCGACCAAGTGGAGGTGGTAGGAGCCGACACACTGCCTCAGGATGGCCACTGCTCCTACAGCCCCGACCGGCAGTGGATCCTCAACGACACCTACCCCGACCGGGAGACCCGCGAGCGCACCCTCATGCTCTACCATCCAGAGAGCAACACCCGCGTGGACGTGGGCCGCTTCTACGCTCCTCCGGAGTTGGACGGCGAGTTCCGTACCGACCTGCACCCCCGCTGGAGCCGCGACGGGACCCAGGTCTGCTTCGACTCCGCCCACGAAGGCGAGCGCCAAGTGTACCTGATGGACGTCTCGGACATAGGGCGCTGATGACGAGGATGGGACGCTGATCTCCGCTGACCCTTCCATGTCATCTCTTTATCTATCAGCGTAAATCAGCGTACCATCAGCGCCATCAGCGTTCCATTCCCCTGGTTGCCCGGGCCGCGGGCGGCGAACATAATAGCCTATCCCATGCGGAGCAGCAGACATGACCCGTGACGAGGCCTGGAGCCTGGTGACCGAGCACATTCAAAGCCTTAGCCTGCGCCGGCACATGCTCGCCGTGGAGGCAGCTATGCGCGCTTACGCTCGCCGGTTCGGCGAGGACGAGGAATACTGGGGCGCTATCGGCCTGGTCCACGACTTCGACTTCGAGCAGCACCCGGAGATGGGCGGCGACCTGCCGCAGGAAAGGTGGCACTGCTTCGCCGGGGCCCGCATCCTGCGCGAACGCGGCTACCCGGAGGAGGTCGTCCAGGATGTCCTCTCCCACGCTCAGTACGCTGGCGTTCCCCGGGACACCCTGCTACGCAAGGCCCTCTTCGCCGTGGACGAGCTTACCGGGCTCATCTCGGCCGTGGCCCTGGTGCGCCCCTCTAAGTCCATCATGGACGTCAAGGTGAAGTCCGTGCGCAACAAGTGGAAGGACAAAGCCTTCGCTGCCGCCATCAACCGGCAGGACATCGAGCAAGGCGCTGCCGAGCTGGGGGTGGAACTCAACGAGCACATAGCCGTCGTGCTCGAGGCTATGCAGGGCATCGCCGACGATCTGGGCCTGGCGGGCGAGCCCGGCTAGGCTGCCTGCTTGGACACTCTGGCGTCTCCTGCCCACGCCTGTCGCCGGTCTGGGCCGTGAGCGCAACCGCGGACCGCAGGGCGTCGGGCCAGGGATGGCGCGTCGCCGCCTCCCTGCTCCTGCTCAGTGGCTTCCTGCTGGCACCCCTGGGCTACCCCGGGTACTTCCAGCCCCACTCCGGCTTCCAGCCGGTGTACACCCTCTACGCCTGGGAAGCCGCTGGCCGGCCCATTGACGGCTTGCCCGCATCCTCCCTAACTGGCTCTGCAGGTGGCGACGGCGTCCTGTCCTACTGCCTGGCATTCCTCTTCCGCCTGATGGGCGCCGACGGACCGAGCGCCGTGAAGGCGGTCTACGCCCTGGCCGTGCTCTTGGCCGTCGGCGGAGCGCTCGCCCTCTTCCGAGGCCACCGGAGCGGTGCGACCGGGGGCAGCATTGCGCTTGGGTTAGCTTTGGCCTGGGCCGGCTCGCCTATGGTACTGGCGTCCATCTACGTGCGCGGTTGGCCAGGGGGGTCCCTCGCCCTCGGGATGCTGCCCTGGCTGGCGCTGGCTTTGGCTTACCCAGCGCCTGGGGGCGCAACCTCGTGGCGCTCGGTGGCCCCGATACTGCCGGGCCTGGCGCTGGGGCTAGCCCATCCCGGGTTCGCCCTTATCGCCGGGGCGGTTCTGGCAGCCGTCGCCCTGGTAGCCCACCGCCGCGTGAACCTGCGGCCACTGGTCGGGCTGCTCCTGACCGGAACTGCTGGTCTAATCGCCGCACCGGGCACTGCGTCGGCATCGTTCCGCCAGTTCAGTTGGCCTTACCAGTGGCTCGGGCACACGGCCGGCTACGCCGCGCACAGCGCCCCCTGGGGTCCGGGCGTACCCGCTCCCCTGACACTGGGCCTCCTCCCCGTCGGGCTCTTCGCCGCCGCGTGCCTGCTCGTGCAGCCCGGTCTCCGCGCCCGGTGTGTCGTGGTGGGGGCGGTCGCTGTCGTGCTGCTGCTCCTGTCCACCGAGTTAGCGCGCCCGCTGTGGGAAGGGCGCCTCGCATGGGCCCTGGACGGTCCCTGGCAGTTGGTGGCCCTTGCTTCCTTCGTGCTCCTGTGGGCCTCCGCCCCGCCCGTGGTCCAGCTCTTGCCCACCCAGGCGCTCTCCGGAGGGGCCCTGGCTCTCCTCGCCCTCCTTCTGGCCCTGCCCTTTCTGGATGTCCCCCTGAGCCCAGTGACGCCGGCCGCCCGCCCCCTGGCGGCCTTCGACGACGGACGCATACTCCTGGTACGAGCCGAGCTCCACGGCCCCTTGCGCCACGGGGCTACTCCCAGGCTGCGTCTGTTCTGGCAAGCCACCCAGCCCCTGGAGCGCAACTACACCGTGTTCGTGCACGTGGTGGATCAGGCCGATCGCAAGTGGGGCCAGCGCGATTCCTGGCCCGTGGACGGCACCCGCCCGACCACGTCCTGGCGCCCGGGCGAAGTGGTGGTGGACGACCATCTCGTCCACGTGGACCTCGATGGCCCTCGGGAGGGCTATCGGGTGTTAGTGGGTCTGTATGACCTGGGAACGGGGGAACGGCTGACCCTGTCGGACGGAACCACCGCGGTGGAGCTGGGCCGTGAGGACTGATCGGACCGCGATAGAGGCGGTGCCGGAGTGGGTCTGGGTGTTACTCCTCCTGGCCCTCTCCCTATTCAGCGTCGGGCCCCTGTTCATGCCCGGCTACCACTGGGGCGCCCAGGACGCCCGCCACAGCGTCTACTTCCTGCATCAGTTCGACCGCGCCATCCAGGACGGCATCCTCTATCCCCGGTGGGCGCCAGACTTCACCTTCGGCTACGGCTATCCCTTCTTCAACATCTACGGCCCACTGTCCTCCTACCTGGGCGAGGCCCTGCATCTGCTTGGTCTGGGTCTGGTAGAGGCCGTCAAGGGGGTGTTCGGCCTGGCAGCGGTGGCCTCGGCCCTCACGGCCTACCTGTGGCTTCGCCTCTACAGCCATCCGCCCGGGGCGCTGCTGGGGGCCCTCTTGTACCTTTACGCTCCCTATCATCTGGCCGACCTCTACGTGCGGGCTTCCCTGGCAGAGACGGTGGCCCTGGCCTTTGTGCCCCTGTGCCTCTGGGCCTTCGGGCGCCTCTACCCGGGCCTGCGCCAACGCTCCCCGGCGCCACCCATGGCACCCCACCCCAGCGACCATACGGCCGAACCCACACCCCGGCCCACCGACCGTAGGGGCGAACCTTGTGTTCGCCCGCAACGCATCCGCTTGAGGCACAAGCGGGCGAACATGGCGTTGAAACGGGCGAACACAAGGTTCGCCCCTACGGCAGGGGCCCAGGCAGATCTGGGACGAGCCCATCGTCTCCCGAACGTCACGGGGGTTCTGCTGGCTGGGCTAGCCTACGCCGGGCTGATGCTGAGCAGCAACCTGGTGGCGCTGCTCTTCTCTCCCATCCTGGGCGGCTACACTCTGCTCCGAGCCTGGCACCTCTGCCGCTCGACCCCGACGTGGCGGCCGCTCTCCCGCCAGTCCTGGCCCTCGGTTCTGGGTCACGCCATCCATACCATGGCGCCTGCTGCCGGCGCCGTGCTCCTGGGGTTGGGGCTGAGCGCCATCTTCTGGCTGCCCGCCTTCCTGGAGTACGCTTACGTCCGCACCGACCAGTGGGTCGGTGGCTACTACGAGTATCGCCACCACTTCGTCTATCCCTTCCAGCTCTTCCGCCTCGACTGGGGGTTCGGAGTGAGCCTCCCGGGACCGGACGATGGCATGTCCTTCCAGCTGGGCCTGGCCCCTCTGACGCTGGCAGCGCTTAGCCTTCTTTACTGGCCGCGGCTGCCGCAGGCGTGGCGCCGGAGTGCCCTGTACCTAGGCGCCGTCACCCTCGGCGTCGTCTTCCTGATGCTCCCCCTCTCCGAACCAGTGTGGGATGCCCTGGGGCTAGTGAGGTTCGCTCAGTTCCCCTGGCGACTGCTGGCGCTCACCATCGTCTGCCTTGCCTTCCTAGGAACGGGCCCTTTCACCCGCTGGCACCCCGATCGCAGCGCCCTGGCCCTCACCGGGCTCTGGGCCCTGCTGGTCATCCTGCCGGTCTACCCCTATTTGCACAGCGAGGTCCGGCCCCCACCTGAGGGACCCGTGTCCCTTCAGGGACTGATGCGCTTCCAACAGAGCGCCGATGAGATGACCGGCTCCACCGCCTGGGTGCAGGAGATCCCCCGCTGGTCGCCGCTGGCAGATCAGATCATGGCCGGGATCGAGATCACCACCAAGGTGGACTACGTCCAAGCCTACGCTACCGGTCGCCTGGCGGTGCATTCGCTGGAGATGGGTACCACCTACGAGAGGGTGTGGTTCCAGGCCGAAGACGACGCTCAGGTCATCCGCTTCCACACCTTCTACCACCCCGGCTGGAACGCCTACATCCTGGACGAGGACACAGGCGAGGTCTCCGGCACGGCCCCGGTCGTGCCGGAGGGAGAACTGGGGCTCATCAGCGTGCCTGTGCCCCAAGGCCGCCATGTCCTGCTTCTGGTATTCGAGGACACGCCCGTCCGGCGGCTGGGAACCGGTCTGACCTTGCTCACGGGGATGGCGTACGGCCTGGCCGCGGTGGCCCGCATCCTCTGCCGCCCCGGAGCCATGCGGCCATGAGCGAGCGCCGCCGTTACCTAGGCCTGGCCCTCATCCTGGCCGTCTTCGCCGCCTGGCCTCTGCTGGCCCCGGGCTACTTTCTGGGCGCCCACGACGGACCCCATACCCTGTTCTTCCTGGTCCAGTTCGACCGGGCCGTCGCCGACGGCGTACTCATCCCCCGCTGGGGGCCCGACCATGCCCTGGGCTACGGTTACCCCACCTTCGTCTTCTACTCCCCCCTGGCCTACTACGTGGCTGAGGGGTTCCACCTGACCGGCCTGGGGATCGCCGCTGCCATCAAAGCGGCTTTCGCCCTGTCTATCCTGGTGTCCTGCGTGGGCATGTTCCTCCTGGCCGAAGCGCTGCTACGTCAGGCACCGACCGATTCGAGAGGGTTCGGCGCCGCGGCGGCGGTGGCTGCCGTCGTCTACACCTATGCTCCTTACCGATTCGTGGACATCTACGTTCGCGCCGCCCTGGCCGAGTCCTGGGCCCTCTCCCTCTTCCCCTGGGCTTTGTGGGCTTTCTGGTCACTGGCGACGGCTCCCTCACGCCGTCGAATCGCCGCTGCCGCCGCCACCTACGGGCTGCTGCTGGCGGCCCACAACGTCACCGCCTTGCTCTTCACCCCTCTCCTGGGAGCCGCCATCATCATCGCCCTGGCTGCCTCCGGCCGCCTGCCGTCGGCGAGAGCGTGGCTGGGGCCGATCGCGGCCGGGGCTCTAGGGGTCGCTCTGGCAGCCTTCTCCCTCATCCCCTCGCTGGCCGAGCGCGGTTACATCAGGCAGGAGCAGTGGACCAGGGCCACCTACAACCTCACCGATCACTTCGTCTACCCGGGCCAGCTGTTGTCGCCACTGTGGGATTACGGCTACGCTGTGGCTGGCCCTGAAGATACCATGCCGTTCCAGCAGGGCCTCGCCCCCGTAGCCCTGTCCCTGGCGGGCCTGGCCCTGGGGACTCGCAGTCGCTGCTTCCGCCCTGCGGCGGTGCTGCTCGGTCTCGGGCTCGTGACCTACACCTTCCTGATGACCGGAGCCAGTGGGGCGATATGGCGCGCCGTGTCCCTATTGTCGCTGGCGCAGTTCCCCTGGCGCCTGCTCGGGATAGTTGCGCTCTGTGCCGCCGGCCTGGCCGCCATCGCCGGTGCCCGCCTGGCCGATCGAGCGGGGCAGGGGAGCGCATTGCTGCTGGCGCTGGCCGTCGTGGTCGCGAGCCTGCCCTACGCCCGCCCCCAGCATACCGCCCCCGACCCCCGCGCCGAACAGCCAGTGGGCACGGTGGAGTTCGAGCTCGAGTACACCGACATGCGAGGCATGACCGCCTGGACCCAGCACATGCCTCAGGATTCGCCCAAAGTTGCCGCCTACCTGGCCGGAGAGGCGCTACCTCTGGCGGAGACAGACGCACCGGGCGCCTCGGTCGAGCCCCTCCACCTGGGGGGACACGTGCAGATCGTCCGGGTGCGCTCGGAGACGGCGGGGGAGCTTCGTTTCCACACGTACTACTACCCGGGATGGCGGGCTTACGTGGACGGGGTTCCTGCACCGGTCCGCCCAGCAGGCCCCCTAGGGGTCATCGCCCTCGACCTGCCGGCGGGCGAACACCGGGTCACCATCCATTTCGGTGAGACCCCCTTGCGCCTGGCCTCAGATTGGGTTAGTCTAGCAGCAGTGATGGGCATTGCCGTTCTAGGCCTGTCGCCCGGGCGGGATCATACTAGCAGGAATCCCCATGGCAACCATTAACCGAGAGCCTCGTCGGTGCCCCCGTTGTGGGGCTCGCGTCGCCCAGCAGGCTCGGTCCTGCCTCCTGTGCGGACAGGAACTGCGGTCACCCAGCTACCTTCAGCCGGCCCTGGCTCTGGTGGCACTGGCGATGGTAGCAGGAGCGGTGCTGGCCGGGTTGCGCGATAGGTCGGGGAGCGCAGAGCCTTCGTCCGGCGCTCCGAACGCGACGCCAGGGAAGCCAGCCGCTGTGGCCATGGCGGCCCTCTCGCCCCCGGCGAAGGAAACGGCACAGCAAGCTGTGGACGCGGCCACACCCTCCCCTGGGACGGTCCGATTGGTCACGTCCACTCCAGTCCCCCCTACCCCTACGGCCACGTCCTCTCCTACCGGGACGCAGACCCCAACTCCAGAGCCGCTGGACACCCCTGCCCCCACGACCGGGCCTAGGGTCCACGTGGTTCAATCGGGAGACGTGCTGGGCTCCATCGCCCTCCAGTACGACTTGGAGGTGCAGGACATCCTAGCTGCCAACCCGGGCCTGACGGAGCGCTCCATCCTGCGGGTGGGGCAGGAGATCGTCATACCTGCTTCAGCATCCGGCGAGGCTGCCGACCAGGAGCCCCTCCCGGTTGCCGAGCCCCTCGTACACACCGTTGAAACGGGTGACAACCTCCTGTATCTGGCCGATAAGTACGGTACCACCGTTAGCGACATCATAGCTGCCAACCCCGGGCTCACCCGCAACAGCATCCTGAGCCTGGGGCAGAAGATCGTTGTCCCCACGCCGACTGCGGAAACGGCCTCAGCTGCACCTGAACCAGAGCCCACTGCCACCCCCGAGCCCCAGTTCATCGAGCACGCCATCGAGCGGGGCGATACTCTGGGTTATCTGGCCAACAAGTACGGTACCACCTTGGAGGAGATCCTGGCTGCGAACCCCGGGCTTACCAAGTACACCATATTGAGCGTGGGCCAGAAAGTGAGAGTTCCCGTGCCCTCGCAGTCGGGCGGCCCGGATCCCACCCCTACCGCGGCGGCGGCCGAGGCTGTCCCCACCGCCGGAGCCACCGCCTTGGCGGCCGCCCCCACGGCCACCGCCTCCCTGCTGTCCCTGGGCGGGCCGGCCCAGCCTCGAGCCCTGGAGCCTCTCTCGCCGCGGGGCGGTGCCAGGGTCGTCCCCCGCGAGCTCATCCTGATGTGGACCGGAGTGGGCGATCTCGCCCCGGACCTGTGGTACGTGGTCCACATCTGGCGCGTGGGTGAGCCCGGCGATACCCTCACAGGCTGGACTCGGGCTACTTCCTGGCGATCTACCGAAGATCTGGTCGCCCGCTGGGGCGCGGGCGCTCACCTGTTTTGGGACGTGGGCATCGGCCGCGAGATCGCTGTCGCTGGCGCCGGCCAGCCCCGCTTCGAGTCGGCCGGTCCTCGCACGGAGCCACAAGACTTCTACCTTGGGGCAGACTAGAGCCTCCGCCTCGTATACCCTCTGGGACGCCGTCCAAGAACTGGAACGCCAGGCCGCCGGACTCTGCCCCCCGACCCGGCAGCGTCAGTGCGGGAGCGACTGCTGCCGCGCTCTTGAGAACACCGGAGGCCGGGTGGTGGCCGTCACTCTGCCCGACTTGATCGCCCTGGCCGGGTATCTGGAGCGCCCCCGCAACTTCGCCTCGCTCCGCGGCGCCGTGGAACAGACAGTGGAGAGATACTGCTCTCTCAGCCCATTCACCGGCACGTACATGCTCACCGGTGAGGGCCATGGTGATGTCGGGGCGCATGGTAAGGCCACCAGTTGCCCCTTCCTCAGCCTGGATGGACGCTGTCAGGTATACACCGTTCGCCCAGTGCTCTGTCGCATCTTCTTCCACTGCGACTGGGTGGCCGATCGGCTGAGTTGGGATGCCAGGCTCGATGCTCAAGTCACGAACCGGATTCTGAGCCTGGCCGCGAACATGGGCGCCCTCTGGGAGGGCCATTCCGGTCTCGTCTGGCGACAGCCTTGGCGCTACGACGCCATCTCCCTGGAAGAGGGGTGACTGGCGGTGGTCGGTTGGGGCGGTTGGGCGCCCGGCAGGCCGTTCTGGTTAGAAGCCGGAGCCAGGACGCGCCGCGGGACGGCACCACATCGGTCTAGCCGTCAGATACACCCATCCCAACCCACAGGTTGGGGGAGACGATGTTGTCTCCTGCCGTCACACGGCGGTAGAAGGACATCCGCAGCCGCTCCAACCCCAAGGCTCGCGCCTGATCCATGGGGACACTCTCGGCGGCGCCGACGAAGAGCACGCCCCCCGGCCGAAGGCTAGAGGCAAGGCGATCAAACAGCCTCGTCCTGGCCTCCTCGGTGAGGTATATGATCACGTTGCGACACGCGATCAGGTCAAAGCTGCCAGAGATCGGATCCCGCAGCACGTCATGCTCCTGGAAGGTGACGCGCCTCACCAGGGAGGGCACCACCCCAAATCCGCCGGCCATAGGCACCAGGTACCGCGACGACAGGTCAGACGGCAGCAGTTGGATGGCGGAAGCTGAATACGGCCCGCCTGCCCTGGCCCTGGCCAGTCCCTGCCGGTCTATGTCTGTAGCCCAAATGCGCACACGTCTCCGGGGCGCCAGGGAGTGGAAAAGCATGGCCAGCGTGTAGGGCTCCGGCCCATCGGAGCAGCCCGCGCTCCACGCGGCCAGGCTGCGGGTAGTGTCAAGCAGCTCCGGCAGGATCTCCCGGCGCAGCACCTCGTACCTGTCGGCATCGCGGAAGAAGCTAGTGACGCTGATGGTGAGGTAATCCCTCAGGCGGTGCCCTTCCTCCGGCTCCCGCTCGAGCCTGACCACGTATTCGGCCCAGCTGCCGGCCCGCATTCGCGTCAAGTACGCCTCCAGGCGCCGCTTCATGGCCGTGCTCTTGTAGGCACTCAGGTCCAGCCCGTGCACACGATCCAGGTAGGCGGTGATAGAGCGGAACTCGCTGTCGTTCACCCAGCCGGCCCTTTCGCTCCCGGCCGCGGCTCCGTCGCTTTCACCATCTCCGCTATGGTGTCGGCCATCAGGTCCAGCGGCACCACCTCATCGGCCAGGCCCGCCTCTACGACGCTGCCCGGCATCTCGTAGAACACGCTGGTGGCCTCATCCTGGGCCAGGACCCGACCACCCCGCTCCTTGAGAGCTCGGGCTCCCGCCAGCCCGTCGCGTCCTAGCCCGGTGAGGATCGCCGCCAGCGCCCGTCGCCCGAACACTTGCGCCGCCGATTCCAGAGCGAGATCCAGGGTCAGCCGCCTCCCGCCGCCTGGCGGTCCGGCGGTCAGGCACAGTTCTCTCTCCTCGGTCAGCGTCAAGTACCTCCCTCCGGGTACGATCAGCACCTGCCTCCTTTCCACCCGGTCACCCGCGGCGGCTTCCCTCACTGGCAGGAGGGAGATGCGGTCGAGCTGCTCGGCCAGCGCCCGGGTGAAGGGGGCACCCATGTGCTGCACCACCACCACGCACGCGTCCAGGTCCGCAGGCAACCTGCCGATCACCTCGCCTAGCGCCGCCGGTCCTCCGCCCGAGGTACCGACTAGAACCAGATGCTCCGAGGGCCCCGCACTCTCCCCCTCTCGCGACAACGCTCGCTGCCGCAGCGGACGGTGAGCTCGCACCCGCGCGCCTGCCGCCTGGCGCACCTTGTGGCCCAGCTCGCCCAGCACCTGATGCACGCCAGTGAGCTGGCCAGGTTTGGTGATGAAGTCCACCGCTCCTGACACGAGGGCCTCTACCGTGCTAGCAGCTCCCTCGCGGGCGAGTCCGTTCATCATCATCACGACCGGCGTCGGACGTCGAGACATGACCTGCCGCAGCGCCGACAGCCCGTCCATTAGCGGCATCTCCACGTCCAGAACCACCACGTCGGGGCGCAGGGCCTCCACCTGCTCCACCGCCTCTACCCCGTTGGACGCCAGCCCCACTACTTCCAGGTCGGGCTGGCAGGAGAGGTGATGGCTGACGGTGTACCGCACGAAGGCGGAGTCATCTGCCACCACCACGCGAGTTGTGGACATTGGCCTCCTCGTCCAGGGCGAACAGTCTCTCTGCACGGCCCGTCGAGCGCTCCCTTCTGCCCTCAGGGCCTCAGCGGACACCTTGGTCGATGTGCCCCATCCTGCTGACGTCCGGCCACCGGTGTTCGCCTCCGATACCGGAGCCGCCCCTGGCGAAGCTGAAGCTGGCCTGCCGGCGACCCTCACAGTGTCTGCTCATCTCCGCCTACCGGCGTCACTGTTACTGTACCGTCCCGCATGCTCAATCTGACCGTGCGAGCCACAGAGCCCCCGACCTCACGGCTCCGGATGGCCATACCTTCTTCCCTCATGACGGACTCCGCCATGGCGACGTTCCCTCTGCCGATGTTCAGGCCTGCGGTCGTCTTCGATCCCTGCAACACGTCCGCACCGCCCACCAGGTACCAGGCGGTGGCGTCGCGGTCGGATCCCAGGCGTTCCATCTCGCCCACCAGGAGGCGAATCCCGGTGTCAGCGAACTTGGCTGCATCGCCTTCGCCAGGGCAGCTCTGAGGCAGCAGTGCATGCAGCAGCCCGCCCACCCCGGCCTTGGGCTCATACCCTAGCACTGCAATACATGAGCCCAAGCCATAGGCCGCCAGCACTTCCTCTGGGTCAGTAGTGACCAACATCTGCCCCGGCCCCACCGACCGCACCCGCCGGCGGTCGGCGTCAGCACCGGCGGCATCGTCATAAGCCCCCTGGGTCAGCAATCCGCCACCCTCGCCCATCTAGAACTAAGGATCAGCCCTTCGCATGGAGTTCGTCCCTAAGCGAATGGTCGTCGGCAGAGACCGGAATGCGCCTCCGCCACTGCAGGCGCGGTGTTGGAGGCCCGGCGCCCGTGCTCTACCACAGGTATCGGCAGCCTCCGGTGTTGGCTTAAGACGGCCCAGCCACCGACCCTCGTAAAGAACCTGTGAAACCCTAGCTTGGCGGTGCCGCCAGCGCGGTGGCCGCAGGGCGCCTTCAGAGACAGCAGGTAGTCGCGAATGCAGCCGGTTAGGCTCCTTATGGCTGCGGTGCGAGGGTTGTGGCATCATGGTGGAAAAGCTCGTGTCCCGCCTCCGGTGCCACCCCACCATCACAGGAGGGGAGTTGACCCTACAGCCAGCGATGGTGAAGACGTTCGTCGAGCTCGAGAGCGAGGTGGTGAAGCCAGGCCTCTGTGCTCAGTGCGGAGGGTGTGTCTCATTCTGCTCCGCGGGGCAGCTCCACGCCCTTGCCCTGGACGAGAGGGGCCTGCCGCGCTTCACCGACCGCCGCAGGTGCCTCGCCTGTGGCCTCTGCTACCTCGTCTGCCCTGTGACCCACGAGTTGGATGGCGAGCTTCAGGAAAGGTTCGCTCGTTCCAGAGGGGCAGCCGACAGCGGCACCGTCGCTTCAGCACGGGCAACCGACCCTGCGGTGCGTCAAGTGGCCACCGACGGGGGTGTGGTCACCTCTCTGCTGCTCTACCTGCTGGATAAGCGGCTCATTGACGGGGCCATAGTATCCACCAGGACCGAGTCCGGCGGCCGGACACCGACAGTGGCCACCACCAGGGCCCAGATCGTCGCGGCGGCCGGCTCCCACTTCTCCGGCACCGCTCACCTGGAGCAGCTGGGATCCCGCTACACCACCTACACCCCTTCGATCTCGGCCGTGAAGAGCCTGGAGGGCGATCGGCTGCATCGAGTGGCCCTGGTCGGTACCCCCTGTCAGGTCATCGCCATGCGCAAGATGCAGTGTCTGGGCATCGTGCCGGCGGATGCCATAACCTACGCCATCGGGCTCTTCTGCCTGGAGAGCTTCTCTTTCACCCCTGAGGACTTCCAGGCTCGGCTGGGCATCAGCGAGGCCGACGTGGCCGGGATCAACGTCAAGGACGAGTTTCTGGTCACCCTCCGCGATGGCCGGGAGCTAAGCTTTCCCCTGGCTCAGCTGGAGGAATGGGCGCGGCCTGCCTGCCTGGCCTGCGTCGAGTTCGCCAACGAGTACGCCGATTTGTCCGCCGGCGGCCTGGGCTCAAATCGCGGCTACACTACCTTGGTGGTGCGCACCGAGAGGGGACGCCGCCTCTACACCGAGGCGATGCGGGCCGGTTACGTGGAGGAAGAGACCTACCGGGATGCAGCCGAGATGCAGGACCGGAAGGCAGGCATCCTGGCCAAGATTGCCCACTTCTCCCGGCTCAAGCGCGAGCGGGGCACCGCACGACGGAAGGCGATACGTGAAGAGTGATACGTGATGCGTGATGCGTGATACGTGATGCGTGAAACATTGCACCATGAGTGACGCATCACTCTTCACGCATCACGTATCACGTATCACGCATCACGCATCACGCATCACCTATCGTTCTATGCCGTGCGGCGCTGACTCCTGGCTGCAGCGAGGTCGCCCTGGGCCACGCGCGTCTGAATCTCGCACAGGTGTCGGTAGAGGCCGTCCCGGGCCATCAGCTCCGCGTGTGTGCCCATCTCCGCGATGCCGTCCTCAGCCAGAACCACGATCTGATCCGCATTGCGGATAGTGGAGAGCCGATGGGCGATGATCAGCGTAGTCCGGCCTTCGGTAAGGCGATCCAGGGCCTGCTGGATGAGCAACTCGGTCTCGGTGTCCACGCTCGAGGTAGCTTCGTCCAGGATCAGGATGGGTGCATCCTTGAGCACTGCCCGAGCGATGGAGATGCGTTGCTTCTGTCCGCCTGACAGCTTCACCCCGCGTTCGCCGATGATGGTGTCGTAGCCATCCGACAGGTCGTTGACGATGAAGTCGTGAGCGTTGGCCACCTTGGCCGCCTCGATCACCTCGGCGTCGGTAGCGTTGGGGCGGCCAAAGAGGATATTCTCCCTCACCGTGCCGTGGAACAAGAACACGTCCTGGAGCACCATGCTGATCTGCTCGCGCAGGCTCTTGAGCGTTAGGTCCCGCAGATCGTGCCCGTCAAGAGTGATGGACCCTTCCGTCACGTCGTAGAAGCGCGGGATGAGACTCGCGAGTGTGGTCTTGCCTACGCCCGTTGGCCCCACCAGGGCCACTACCGTCCCGGCAGGGATATCGAGGTCTACGTGACGCAGTACCATCTCGCCCTTGTCATACCGGAAGCTGACGTTGTGGAATTGGATGTGCCCCTCGGCCCGACGAGCGAGAGCCACCGCTCCCGGCCGCTCGCTCACCTCGGGCTCCTGCTGCAGTAGCTCCGCTACCCTATCGGCCCCCGCCAGAGCTTCCTGCACCTGCTCCCAGCTTCCCGCCAACATCCGGACCGGCTGGTAGAACCGCTCCAGGTAGAGGAAGAAGGTGATCAGGTCGGCCACCGGCAGTACGTTCTGAAAGGCCAGGCGACCGCCGAAGTAGATCACGATGATGTAGCCAATCTGGGACGAGAACTGAACGAAGGGATTGAACGTCGCCATAAGCCGGAGTGCCCGGAGCAACGAATCCCGGTAGCGATCTATGTGCCGCCCTACCCGCGCCGCCTCCGACTCCTCGCGGCTGAAGGCCTTGATCTCCCGGATGCCCGACAGGTTGTCGTTGATGGAGGCATTGAGCTCGGCCAATTCCTTCTGCCGATCGCGGAAGGCAGGACGCACGTATTTGGCGAAGGCGCGCATGGCCACGACAACAAGAGGTACCGGTACCAACGTCAGCAGCATCAACCTCCAGTTCAGCACCGTCAGTATGGCGCTGATCCCGATCAAGGTGAGCACGTTGACCAGCGTGTTGGGAACAGCATGGGCGATGATGGCTTCGAACAGGTTTGTATCGTTGACCACCCGAGACATCAGCTCGCCCGTCTTCTGGTCCTCGTAGAAGCGAAGGGACAGCCGCTGCACGTGCTGGTACGTGAGCCGGCGGGTGTCCGCCACCACGCCCCAGCCGGCCACGTGCCCCATGTAGCTGCTCACGAACTCGAAGACCCCCCGAAGGGCCGAGACGCCGAGGTAGAGCAAGGCCAGGCGCGCCACCCCGCCCACGGCCCGTGCCCCCATGGCCGGGTCCCCCACCACGGAGATGAGCCGGCGAATCACCAGCGGACCCACCAGGTCCAGTCCGACAAGCGCCACCATGGCCCCTATAGTGAGCGCCATGGCCTTCGAGTAGTTGCGGGCATACGAAAACACAAACTTGAGGGTACTCAAGTCCCGATCCTCCGGGGAAACCGCCTCTGACGCCGCCTCCGACCCTGTCCCTGCGTCCCTCACGCGCTCAGCCGGACGGCCAAGACCGACGAGACGCCCGTGGCAAGTCCGGACGCCGTTCGGGCGCCGCGGCTCTGCGGCGCCCATGCCTTTCTGTATTGTCTCCAGTATACGGTAGTACCTTCGCCGAGCCAACCGTGTGACCGCTCAGGATCGCGGGCGTGGATTCTGGCCGGCACCGCCGCTCAGGTCCTTCGCTGCACTAGACCCTCCCTCGAGGAGTGCGCCCGCCCACGCGCGCCCTGCACAGGTGCCCACCGCGCGCGGAGCACCCTCGCCCGAGGAGTGCGCGCGCCCTGCACATATGCCACCCCGCCCGGAGCACCCCCCGTTCGAGGAGTGCGCGCGCCCACGCGCGCCCTGTGCATGTGTGCCTGCCGCGCCTGGGGACGTTCAATCCTCAAGGAGGACTCGAACGCCATCGCCTTTCCCTCGGAGCCAGGCGAAAGGTCTGCCCTGGGAGCCCATGAGAGAATCGCTGCGCTGCCCCACCCCGTGCAACTGCCGGCTGTCTACACTCGTACCCTCCATGCTGAGCTGCTGCGCCATGGCCCGGTTGAGTGGTGGGTCATGGCGGCGAGGGCACGAACTCCCGGCGCACCAGCGCTTCGACCGCCAGTCGGAAAGGGGAGTCCTGCGGAAGCTGCGCCAGCGGTCGACCGACGGCATCGAATTGACCCACCAGCGGGTCCGCTGGCAACACGGCCACCAGCTCCAATCCCTCCCGTTCGATCGCCTCCCGCACCTCATCAGGCAAGTTGGCCAACTCTCCACCCGGCACCCGGTTGAGGGCAAACCCGATCCGGCCGACCGAGATCTCCAGCTGGGGCACCATACGGGCCATCACCCCAGCCGAGGCTATCCCCCGTACTATGGGATCGGACACCAACAGCAGGTAATCGGCATCCCGGGTAGTGTGGCGACTCAGGTGCTCCATGCCCGCCTCGGTGTCTATCACCACGTAGTCGTACGACCGCGCCATCCGATCCAGGATGGCCCGGAGCATGTTGTTGGCGGCGCAGTAGCATCCCTGGCCTTCTGGGCGACCCATGGCCAGTAGGTCCACCCGCTCGCCCTCCACCAGCAGGTCCTCTATCTGGTACTCCAGATAGTCTTGCTTGCTCATACCCACCGGGAAGGATCCACTTCGCGTCAGGCCGAGGGCCTCCTCCCGTATGTCGCCCACCGTCCGGTGCAAGGGCATGCCCAGTGCCAGATGGAGGTTGCTGGCCGGGTCAGCGTCCACCGCCAACAAGGTCGCCTCGGTGGACCGCAGCAGAGTGTCAATCAAGAGAGCCGCCACCGCAGTCTTGCCGGTGCCTCCTTTGCCGCTAACCGCAATCGTGTAAGACATCATCCCTTCTTTGTGCGGCGGGGCCTTCTTCCCGCCTGTAGCTGCATTCCTGCCCGCCTAAGGTGACATTGTGGCAGAAGTCAAGGGCTTCCGGCAACCAAGGCCGCTGTCCCCCACCGCCAGGTCTACGGCCGTCGGAGCCAAAGCACGTGACGGAGGAGCAGCCCTCAGCTACACTTGCCCAGAGTCCGCGGACGCGAGCCCGGGAGCGACCATGGCAGCAGTCGGTAGCCGGCGGCAGGCCTTTCGCCGGGAGCTAGAACCCTTGGTGTGTCACTGCCTCCATGCGGGAGACGAGGGTCCTCTCCGCGCCTATCTGATGCAGCACAGCGGCCTCCCCGGTCCTCGGGGCAACCTGGAGCTGGCCGCCGCCTTCGTCCAGGAGGCCACACAAGCCGCCCATCACGAGCTCGACCGGACGTGGTCACTCTCCCTGAGCTGGACGGGGATCCATCACTCCCTGGCCCCCACGGGTGACCCACTGGAGCTCCTGCCCTTCTGCGGAGCCTGGGCCCTCGGCTCCATCGCCGCCGTCACTGGCCAGCGCGTAGAGGAGGCCCGGGAGCGACTGAAGGCGCTCTCCCGTGACCAGCGCTGGCGTCTGCGCGAGGCGGTGGCCAACGGGCTCCAGGCCTTGCTGACGGCGCGCCCACAGGAGACCTTGGAGGCGCTGAGCTCCTGGATCGGTTCGGGAGCGTGGCTGGAGATGAGGGCGGTGGCGGCCGGGGTCGCCGATCCCGTCGTGCTTGCCCGACCCTGGGTGGCGGCAGAGGCCGTAGCTCTGCACCAGCGGTTGCTGGACCAGGTGGAGACAGCCGAAGATCGGACAGGTGATTTCCGTGTTTTCCGGCAAGCTCTCGGATACACCATCAGCGTGGTTGCCGTAGCTCATCCGGAGAGCGGACCGGCTCTCCTGGCCAGGTTGGCCCGCTCCCAGGACCGGGACCTGGCCTGGATCCTGAGGGAGAACCTGAGGAAGCGTCGGCTCGTTCGAGCTTACCCCGACCTGGTTCGTCGCCTCCGGGAGGGCGGACCTTGAGGCGGCGGCCGTCTGGAGGGGCAGACCCTGACCCAACCGTCCTGGTCACAGGTGAGCCCGGCAGCGGCAAGACCTCTCTCTGTCGCCACGTCGTGGCACGGTTTGAGCGTGGCGGCCCCCGATGCGGCGGCCTCCTCTGGCTCAGTCGCTCCCAGGGCCAGCGGCAGGTGGGCAGATGGGTGGCCCGCATCGGCTCCGGCCAGAGCAGGGTGCTGGCTCATCGAGTGCGGACTGGCGATGCGTAGGGTTTGCACCGCCTCTCGCGGGAGGCACTGGCCTGGGGCAACCTCTGGCACGATCTCGCCGCCGACCAGGCCGACGCGATAGCCATGGATGAGGCGGGGCTGGAGAAACTCGTCTGCGGGTGGGGCTGGCCAGATGGCCTGGACGCGGCCATCCCCGGGCAGGCCCTCTCCTCTTAGGGGTCCGGCTTGCCCTTCTGAGTCCGCTGCTGGAGCGAATGGCAGACCGGGGCTGGGCTGGTGTATGCCGCGGCTCTGCGGTAGTCTACATGGACGTCGGTCATCTGGATGAGTAGGTGGTGCCGGTGGCGCGCCACCTGGGAGCAGACGGTGAACGAGATGGCGGCTCGGATAGAGGATTTCATCTCCCGCCGCCGCTGGGCGGTGGTGGGCGTCAGCCAGGACCCGGCGAAATACGGACACAAGGTCTTCTCTGTGCTTCTCGAATCGGGCTACTGGGTCCAGGGCGTGAACCCCAAAGGCGGCGAGGTACTGGGCCAGACCATCTACCCCACCCTGGCCGACCTGCCGGAGAAGCCGGACGTGGTGAACGTGGTCGTCCCTCCCTCGATCACTGAGCAGATCGTGCGCCAGTGCGCCGAGCTGGGCCTGACCCGGGTTTGGATGCAGCCAGGGGCCGAATCGGAGGAGGCCATCCGCTTCTGCCTGGAGAACGGTATTCAGGTGGTCTGGGATGCCTGTGCCATGGTGCACCGGCGCCGCTCCTGGGACTGATGGTGCCCTCATCTCCTGCTGGGAGGCAGCGTTGGTAGATGTCCACGGCATGATCGAGCGCGTCGAGGACTTCACTGCCCGGAGGCGCTGGGCGGTGGTGGGGGCCAGTCGGGACCCGAACAAGTACGGACATCGGGTCTACGCCTCTCTGCTCCGGGCCGGATACGAGGTATACGGGGTGAACCCCAACGCTGACCAGATCCTAGGACGCCCAGTCTACCCCACGCTGGCCCACCTCCCGGTCAAGCCCGAAGTAGTCAGTATGGTCGTGCCTCCCGCGGAGGCCGAGCCGGTCCTCCGCCAGTGCGCCGATCTCGGTCTGACTCGAGTGTGGCTACAGCCAGGGGCGGAGTCTGCGGAGGCGGTTCGGTTCTGCCGAGAGAACGGCATCGAGGTAGTCTGGGATGTGTGCGTGATCGGCTATCGCAGACGGTGGCACGAGAGCCCCGGACCTGAGCTCCAGCCATAAGCCCAGCACCACCAGGACCTGACCGGCCCTGTTGAACGCCCACCGCCACAGGGACGCACGGTCGGGGGCAACCTGGCGTAGCCAGCGCTCGCGCCGGGCCTCCTCTTCGTACCGCTCCCGCTTCTGCCTCGCCAACTCCTCCAGTGCGTAGAGGTTGATCATTCCCCCTCCTGCCCCCGCTGTCGGCCTGCCATGCGATGCTCGGAGTTTGCCACCTGCGTGATGACCGGCTATTCTCTCTACAGTGGTTAGAGTGTAGTACAGCTGGCCTAACCTGTCAAGAGCGTTTAGGTGGTTATGATGGCTGATTCGACGTCCGACAGGCGCGTAGTAGATCTGCAACTGCTGGGCGGGCAGCTCTGCCTGGATTTCGCCAACACCGTGGACTGGCGGCTGAGCGAGGCGCCCATCGAGTGGCTGAAGACCTACGGGGACCTGATCGCCTGGGGACAGCATGCCGGAGCTCTAGAACCCGAGCAGGCCCAAGAGCTGCTGCGACACGCAGAGCGTCGGCCGGAGGAGGCCGCCGCCGCTCTGCAGCGCGCTCTCCGGCTGCGCGAGTCCATCTACCGCGTTTTCGCCGCCGTGGCCCATGAGGGTACCCCGCCGGCTCAAGACCTGGAGACGGTGAACGCCTTCCTGGGGGAGGCCATGGCTCAGGCCCGGATTGTCTTCGTCGGGGGAGGCTACGTCTGGGGCTGGTCCGATCAGCCGCCGCTGGACCGGGTCCTCTGGCCGGTGGTCCGGTCCGCCGCCGATCTGCTCACCCAGGGAGACCTAGGACGGGTGCGGCAGTGCGCCGGAGACCCATGCGGCTGGCTGTTCCTCGACCGGAGCCGCAACCGCAGCCGTCGCTGGTGCGCCATGTCAGACTGCGGCAACCGGGCTAAGGCCCGGCGCTTCTACCGCCGCCGTCGGGCCGAGAGCAAGTAGTTCCCAGAGCGAGGCAGGCCTGGGTGGGCCGAGCTTACGGAATCAGTCTAGCAGGGGGCGGCCGCGGTGAGGATCCACACCCAGGGCCTGGGTGAAGCGGCGCACAATCTCCATCTCGGTCTCCTCCACCGCTCCGGCTAAGGAAGCGCGTACCCGGCCGGCCGCCATGTAGTCGTGCCCCCCAGCAGCGCCATCGTGCGTGATCACCTGCTGAATCAGCTCGTCCAGCCGCATCCCCCGCTCCGGCGATCTCAGAGACACGATCACGTCTCCGGCGTAGTTGCCTACCGCCAGCACGATCTTCACGTCCTCTAGACGTCGCAGGAAGTCCGCCACCTCAGCCGCCATGTCCGGGTAGCGCATCTCCCCCAGCCGTGCCACCACCAGGCCATCGTACAGGCGGGTGTGGTGGAGAGCCTTATCCAGCGTCTGGTAGTACTCTGGAGACAGGCTGGCGCTCTCGATGCGTACCAGCGCCTGCGGGTCCACCCGTTGTTGTAGGAAGACGTAGGCCCGAGCGTCATCCGGGTGCGAGGGCCGGGCCAGGCCCAAGGTATCAGCCTTGATCCCGTAGAACAGCGCTGTGGCAATCCGGGGGGTGATGCGCACCCGGGCATCTCGCAGGTACCAGGTGACTATGGTGGAAGTGGCAGAGTAGTCCTCTCGGACGTCGTAGAAGGCAGCAGAGGCGGTCTCCGGCCGCAGGCGGTGATGGTCCACCACAATGTGAGGCGGGCACCCTGAGCTGAAGGGCTGGTTACCGTGGCCCGGCTGCGTGTCCACCAGTGCAACCAAGTCAAACTGGTCGCAATCCAGAGTGTAAAGCGGCCGAAGCGGTATGTTCAGCTCCGCCACCATGGCCTTGTTCTCTGCCCGGCCCACGATGCCGCTGTAAGCCAGAACCGTCTCCAGGCCAGCTCGGCGCTGCAATAGCTCCCCCAGGCCCAGGGCCGAACCAATTGCATCCGGGTCCGGATCGTTGTGGGTAACGATGAGCACCCGGCGATTGCCCTTGGCAAGCGCCAGCAGAGATGTTAGCTTGTGGCGAGCTGCCTCTTGATCCCGCTTCGGCATCATGGCGGCGACAGCATACCACAAGTGGAGCGCAGGGGATAGGTCACGGGGAATAGGAAACGGGGCGGTTCCGCTTCCGGCGCACGGCAGTGGAGCCCCACCGCTCCGGTGCGGGTGTTGCCCTATCGCACATCTCCTGTGACCTGTAACCGGCAGTTTGACCATGGAGGAATGGCAGGACGTTGAGATCGAGGTCTTGCCCGGCCTCGAAAGTATCGTTGAGGAAGAGCTGGCCGGGCTCATGGCGAGCAGGAGGCACGTGATTGGCCGTCCCGCACCGGGTCGGATAGCGGTGAGGATCCTGGGAGAGCCGTGGATACTGGAGCGCCTGCGCTGCGCCGTGGCTGTGCATCTCCTAGCCCGGTTCGACGTGCCCAGGCCGCGCGCCCTCCTAGGTCACCAGCACTTCACCCGGCTTGCAGCCCTTTTGAGCAGCATCGTCTCCCGCCAGCCTCGGGGAGCTTTCGCCTCGGTGAGGATCAGTGCCGCCGGCTCGGGCTCCTCGGTCTTCATTCGGCTGAAAGAGGAGTTGGAGCGGGCGCTCGGCCTGGCAGCTACCGGCGGGGAAGGCGATCTCCTAGTGTCAGTACGTCGCCCCGCGGACGGATCGCCTGGCTGGGAGGTGCTGGCCCGGACCACTCCCCGTCCTCTGTCAGCCCGAGCCTGGCGCGTGTGCAGCATGCCCGGCGCCCTCAACGCTACTATTGCCCATGCTATGATCCGATTGGCGGGCCCGCGCCGCCATGATCGCTTCCTGAACCTGGCCTGCGGCTCGGGAACGCTCCTCGTGGAACGGCTGGAGCATCTGCCCGCGCGGTTCGCCCTGGGCGTGGACGCCAGCGCCGGGGCGATCGAGTGCGCCGAGGCCAACCTGCGGGCGAGCGGACACCTGGCCCAGGTCGCTCTGATACGCGGCGACGTCACTCGGGTGCCGCTGGCTTCAGGATCGGTGGACACGATGGTGGTGGACCTGCCCTACGGCATGCTAGTGGGTAGCAGCGAGGAGAACCGGCAGCTATATCCCGCTCTCCTGCGCGAGGCGGCCCGACTGGCTGCCCCGCGCGCGGTGCTGGTGGCCGTCACTGCCGCCACACGTGTTTTCCGCTCGGCGCTGCAACAGGAAGGAGGTGCGTGGTTCCTCGACCGTGTCGTTCCCGTCCGCATCCCATACCGAGATCGCCAGATGACCGCCAACATCTACCTGCTCAGACGGGAGTAGGCTCAGGAGGGCACTCCTCGCCCCCTGTTCCCTGCAACCGGTAACCTATTGACCGGAGGTCGTATCGAGATGGCTACTCTGCAGCGCGAGATCACCTATTTCACTCCACCGGGACCCAACAACACGGACAAGACGCTCGCACTGGCTCGCGAGCGGATGGCCGCCCTCGGCCTCCGCAGCGTGCTGGTGGCCACCACCACCGGCCAGACCGGCCTCCAGGCCGCTCGAACCTTCCGCGGCTACAGCGTGGTGGCCGTCACCCATTCCACTGGCTTCCGCCAACCCAACATGCAGGAGGCTCCCTCGGACGTATTGCAGGCCATCCGCGACGAGGGGGCTGCGGTGCTCACCTGCCAGCACGCCTTCGGCGGGGTGGGGCGCGCGGTGCGCATGAAGCTTGGCACCTACGAGCTCGATGAGATCGTGGCTTACACCCTCCGCCTGTTCGGCGAGGGGATGAAGGTGGCGGTCGAGATCACCCTCATGGCAGCCGACGCCGGGCTAGTCCACACAGGCGAGGAGGTGATGGCCATAGCCGGCACCGGGCGCGGAGCCGACACCGCCGTGGTGCTCCGGGCCGCCAATGCCATGCGCTTCTTCGACCTGGGAGTGGTGGAGATCGTTTGCATGCCGGGCGGGCACCTGGATCAGGCCGTATGAAAAGCTTCCATCTCCCGGTCACAGTCGTCACCGGCGATGGCTGCATCGCCCAGTTGGGTGCCCAGGTGGCCCCTCTGGGGACGCAAGCGCTTCTAGTCTGTGGCGCCTCCGCCCGCGCCTCCGGCACCCTTGGCCGCGCCCTCGACTCCCTGAACCAGGCGGGCGTCGCCGCTGAGGTGTTCGACCGCGTGCGGGGAGAGCCCACGCTCCAAGTGGTGGCCGAGGGCATCGCCTGTGCTAGGGGCCGAGCCGCCGACGTGCTGGTGGGCCTGGGCGGGGGCAGCGCCATGGATGCAGCCAAGGCCATCGCCGGGCTGGCCCCGCTCGCTGGCTCGCCCAGGGAATACCTGGAAGGACGCCCGCTGGACGGCGATCCTCTGCCCTGGGTGGCCATACCCACCACCAGCGGCACTGGGGCCGAGGTCACCATGAACGCCGTCCTCATTGACCCCGATAGCGGCACCAAGAAGAGCATCCGCGGACGCTCGTGGTTCGCCCAGGTGGCGCTGGTAGACCCCACGCTGACCCTCAGCCTGCCCCCCTCCGTCACCGCCTACACGGGGGCCGATGCCCTTACCCAAGCCATCGAGTCCTTCGTGTCGGTGGGAGCCATGCCTGTCACCGATGCCCTGTGCCGGGATGCCATCCGGCTCATCGGCCGATCCCTTTTGCCCGCCTACCGCGATGGCGCCCAGATCGCCTACCGACGCGATCTGCATTACGGCAGCCTGATGGCGGGGATGGCTCTAGCCAATGCCCGGCTGGGGGCGGTACACGGGATGGCCCACCCGCTCGGCTGCCATCACAGTCTCCCTCACGGGCTGGTGTGCGGGCTACTCCTGCCCTACGTCATGGAGTGGAACCTGCCCGTCGCCGCCCCTCGCTACGCCGAGGTGGCCTCGCTCCTGGGCCTGGACACCGCCGGGCAGAGCGAAGCTCAGGCAGCCCGGGCGGCGGTGGACTGGGTACGGGAGTTGCTGACCCAACTAGGGATACCGGGCAGGCTCAGAGACGCCGGGGTGACGCGGATAGACCTGGAAGAGGTAGCGCGCCAATCGATGTCATCTAGCATGGAGCACAATCCGCGGCGCATGACCGAGGAAGACGTGGTGAACCTGCTGCGCAGCGCCCTCTGAGGCTGACGGCGGCCGCTGGACCCCGCTGGTGCCCGATCCGTAGTGGTCGCTGCCAGGCTTCGAGCTCGTTCCTGCCGGCTAGATCAGGGGGCGAACCACGGGCGGTGGGGGCTGGTGACGCGTGGTCGGCTCCTGCCGCAGGGGGCTGCTGCACTGGGTGAAGAACCACACTCCTCCCAGCACTATCAGCACCAGCCAGGTCCAGGGGCTGAGCCTGCCCTGCTCGTTACGCTTTGGCCGCTCTTCCTTCTTGGTGGGAAGCAGCTCGTCGCACTTCCAGCACTGAGTGCGATCTTCCGGGTTGTAGGTGCCGCAGTTCGGGCACTCCATTCTTGTCTCCTCGGAGGAGGTGCGCCGCAAGCAGCCCCATCACGCCCGACACAACGAAGCCACAGGCGGGCCCAGAAGCTCGGACGGCCCTGGGGGTGGGACTGAGCGTCACATCAGTATAGCGTTGCTTGCGTTCCACCGCCAGGCCCATCACCCTCCTACGGTGATAAGCACCAGGCCAGCAGTGATCACCAGTACCGAGGCCAGCCGCGACCGGTGCCGCTCCTCCCGGTAGAGGGCGAAAGCCATGAGCACGGCGATGATCAGGCTAGATTGCCGGAAGGCCACCACGTAGCTGGCATGAGGTACGATCTGGTAAGCCCATACCACCAGGAAGTAGGCGGCGAAGCTCATGAACCCGGCGGCGGTGGGAAGCCACACCGACGTGTTCGGTGGGTTCGTTGCCTTCGCCGACGGAAGCAGGAGGCGGGAGAAGATCCCATAGCCGACGTAGGCAAAGAGGTAGAAAAAGTAGCAGTAGATCACCGCCGACACCGGCCCGGGGCGAAGCAGATCGGCCGCCTGCTTGTCCAGGAGCGAGTAGCCCACCGTTCCCAGGGCGGTGAGGACCATCCACAGGCTGGCACGGTTCCAGTAGCGGTCCAGGCGCAGGTCACGTCGGGTGCGCAGGGGCGCCATCACGCATCCAGCCACCACCAGGGTCATCCCCAGCCAGCCTGCGACGCTGGGCACGGCGCCGCGCAGGCTGTCCCCCACCGCCACCAGCAGTACCGGTAGGGCCCTGGCCACTGGGTACACGGTGGTGAAGTCGGCGGCCTCGTACGCTCGCCCCAGCGAGATGAAGTAGAAGCCGCAGCAGAGGCCGGAGCCTATCACGTAGAGCCACACCCGTGCGCTCATGGTTCCGGTCAGGTACTGGCCCACCAGCGCCGGCGCCAGCCCCGTTCCGGCTAGTATGGGGAGCATCCGGCCGATGAAGTGAGTCTCGGCACGACTACGCCGGGCCAGTATGTTCCAGGAAGCGTGAATGAAGGCGGAGACGAGCACCATAATGGCTGCGATGCCGGCCAACAACCACCTCGCGCGGCGTGTATTCGCCTGTCGGGCACAGGGGCGCCCGCCATTGTACCCGAGTCACCCGTCTCCGGCACGTCTGCATCACCGGCACCCAGGGCGACTGCATCCAGCGCTCAGACTCCCGCCGGTGGGGGCAGGCCACCGCGCCTGCCCTGGGCCGAGGCTGGGACCCGCCCGCATCGCACACCTGACATGGCTTCGGGACAGGTGGGGCAGCGGCATATGACACTCGCCAGTGGCAGCCGCGGGGCTGAAGAAGCTGCAGTTCCCTTGGGTCCGCACCGAAGAGGCTCCCGGTTTACCCCCACGGCCCGGCCCGTGTATCATCGGGCCACGGGGGCGCCCGCCCTTTCCCCGGCGGGCACTGGCGTGCACCGGAGACGACGGAAGTGACTAGGCAGACGCTTCCCATAGCGATGACCTTGGCGGCCTACCTAGCCGCTGCCCTCGCCTATGCCGTCATCACCCCGACGTGGCAGGCGGCCGACGAGCCGGCCCACTACAACTACATCCGTCATCTGGTGATCGAGGGCTCCCTGCCCGTGCTCCAGATGGGAGACTTCCCGTCCCGCTACCTGGACCAACTGAAGGCCGCTGGCTTCCCCGAGGGGAGCGACGTCAGTGCCATCCGCTACGAGAGCCACCAGCCGCCCCTCTACTACCTGCTGGCGGCCCCGGTGCTGACGGCCTTCGCCGGCGATCCCGTACCCCTCCAGGTTCGCGCGTTGCGCCTCTTCACCGTCACCAACGGCGTGGCCGCCCTCGCCATGGCCTACTCCTTGGGGCTGGCCCTCTGGCCGCGGCGGCAGGGCCGGGCGGCGGCTCTGGCAGCGACGGTCGCTTTCATACCCATGCACACCGCCATGAGCGCCGGCATCAACAACGACGTCCTGGCCGAGGCCCTCACCGCTTCGGTGACCCTGCTGACCTTGCGCGCCCTCGTCCACTCCCCCGCCCCTGCACCCAAGCGCCTCACGATCTTGGGCATCCTCCTCGGCCTGTGCCTCCTCACCAAGACCACCGCCTACATCGCAGTGCCCCTGGTGCTGGCTGGCCTGCTGTTGCACCGTCGGCTGCACCGTCCCCCGTGGGCGAGGGTCCTGAGGTCCGGCGCCAGGGTCGCCCTGCCGGCCGCCATCCTCTGGCTGCCTTGGGTGGCCCGCAACCTGGTCACCTACGGGCTGCGCGACCCCCTGGGCCTGACCCGTCACGACGCCATCGCCGCCAGCCAGCTCACTACCGCCGAACTCCTGGCGGAGTTCAGTCCGGTGCGCGTTCTTACCGAGGGCACTACCCTCACCTTCAAGAGCTTCTGGGGCGTGTTCGGCTGGATGGGCGTCCCCATGCACGAGCCGGTCTACCTGCTCCTGGCCGTGGTGTCCGCCACCGCCGTCCTGGGGTTGGTGATTGCGGGAGCGCCGCACCTGTTGCGGCAGCTTGCCGGCTCCGGGGGCGGGCCGGGTGTTCGTCGGCGAGCTCACGTCATTCTGCTCGCTGCCTGGGGTTCGTTCTCGATCTGCGGCTTGCTTTGGTATAATATGAAGTTCGTGCAGTACCAGGGCCGTTACCTCTACGCCGCCCTGCCAGTGTGGAGCGCGGCCATGGTGGTGGGTATGGTAACGGCGCGGGAGCGCCCCCTGGCGGCCTGCGCCGGCCTGGGCCTGCTGGGCGCGGCGCTGTTCGCCCTCGGGTGGGCCCGGGGAGATGTGCCTGGCCTGCTCCTGGCGCTGCTGGCCGCCGCGGCGGCCGGCCTCTTCGTCTGGCGGTGGGCCTTACGGCGATGGCCGGCGGTATCGGCCCTGCCGCTGCTGGCGCTGTGGGCACTAGACCTGGCCGGGGCGCTATACTACGTCAGCCGGTTCCTGTAATGGGTAGGAGGGAGGACGTGGGTTTCCTCGACAAGCTGAAGGCGCTGTTCTCCGGTGGACCTCGCTCCTCCGAGAGCCAGACGCACACCGTGTATCTCCGCTGCAACACCTGCGGCGAGCCCCTGGCCCTCCGGGTCGACTTGCGCAACGACCTCAGCCCCGAGTGGCACAGCACGTCGGCAGGCGGTTCCGACTACCCCGACTACTACAGCAGCCACAAGACGGTGATCGGCAGCCGCCGCTGCTACGTCCCCATCGAGGTGGACCTTACCTTTGACAAGCAGAAGCGCCCGGAGTCACAGCAGGCCCAGGGCGGCACGATCATCAGTGAGGAGGAGTACCGACAGACACTGGCGGAATGGGAGGCGAGGGAAAGTGCCGACGAGCAGTGAGGGTCGCCGTCCGCGCATCTTCAGCGGCTCATCCCATCCCGAGCTGGCTCAGGAGATTGCCAGCTACCTGGGCCTGGAAGTGAGCCCTTGCCGCATCGTCCGATTCAGCAACGACAACTTGTACGTGCAGCTCCTGGAAACGGTGCGCGAGGGCGAGGTCTTCATCGTGCAGACCCTCTCGCCCCCGGCACAGGAGCACCTCATGGAATTGCTGCTTCTGCTAGACGCGGCCCGCAGCACTTCGGCCCACCGGATCAATGCTGTCATCCCCTACTTCTCCTACGCCCGCTCCGACAAGAAGGATGAACCCCGCATATCCATCGCCGCCCGTCTGGTGGCCGACTTGCTGGTCACTGCAGGCGCGCAGCACGTCATGACCATGACCTTGCACTCTCCTCAGGTGCACGGCTTCTTCAGCGTCCCCATGGACCACCTCTCCGCCCAGACCACCTTCGTGCAGTACTTCCAGGGCAAGGACCTATCCGACACCTGCGTGGTCACCCCGGACATCGGCAACGCCAAGCGAGCCAGCAAATTCGCCCGTGCACTGGGCCTGCCCCTGGTCGCCGGCAACAAGGAGAGGGTGAGCGACGATCGAGTGGAGGTACACGGCCTTATCGGCACCGTCCACACCAGGCGCTGCATCGTCTACGATGACGAGATCGCCACTGCTGGGTCCATGGTAGAGATCATCCGGCTGCTCCGGGAAGAGGGGGCGGAGGAGTTCTACGTCACCTGTACTCACGGCCTCTTCAGCGGTCCCGCGATCGAGCGCCTGGCGAACATACCTGAGATCGCCGAGATCGTGGTCACCAACACCGTTCCCATCCCCCCGGAGAGGCGCCTCCCCAACATGAAGGTCCTGTCGGTGGCGCCCGTGTTTGGCGAGGCCATCCGGCGCAACCTTACCGGCGAGTCGGTGGCGCCTCTGTTCGCGTACTAGCGGCAGCGGATGCCGGACGGTGGGCAGTCATTGAGGCACGGCCCGCTAGTTCGGCACCGCTAGCTGCTATCCACTCGGCAGGCCAAGGAGAAACCGATGAGCCAGGCCACGAGAGTGGTACTCCCCGACCGGGCCTACCTGGTCAAGCTCTACCTGAACACCTTGCTCATCTTCCTGGTGTTCATCTTCCCCCTTGTCTTGCTGGGGCTCATTCCCGAGCTGGGCTGGGCCTACGTGATCCTGTTCCTGATCGCTAATGCCCTCTGGCTGGTGCCCACCTCTATCCTACTGCCCCTATACTTCCGGTCCATTCGCTACGAACTGAGAGAAGATGAGATCGTGGTGTTCAAGGGCATCATCACCCGCTCAGTGAAGGTAGTGCCCTACCGGACGGTCACCAACCTCCATCTGGCCCGCGGTCCGCTCGACAGGCTGCTGGGGATGGGGACGCTCAAAGTCGAAACGGCCGGATTGTCTGGGCAGACTGCCTCTGAGGCCGTACTTTCGGGGCTGCGCGACTACGAAGCCGTGCACGAACTGGTGCGAGAGGAGTTGCGTCGCTACCGCCGGATCAGTGGCGCCACCACCACCGAAGGCGCCCCCGAGCCGGAGATCGACCGTGCGCTGGGTCAGTTGCTCAAGGAGGTCCGCGAGATCAAGGAGATCCTCCGATCTCGATGACTCAGCCCGTCTCCCCGGTAGCCCGAGCGCTGCGGGAGATGCGCTTCGGGCCGCCTCCGCTGCCTCGGCCGGCATCCAGGCCAAACATGGAGTGGACAGATAGATGATGAGGCGCCTGGCCAGACCTGCTCTGGTGCTAATGGGACTCCTCGCCCTTCTCTTCCTCGCAGCAGCGGTGGGGTTCCGGCTGCTTGACCAAACCAACGGGTCCTTGGTGTCGTCGGGCCAGGAGCGGACGTACCTGCTCTATGTTCCCGACAGCTACGACCCTGCCACCCCTACCTCTCTCGTCATCACCATCCACGGCTTCGCCCAGTGGCCCGCCCACCAGATGCAGCTAAGCCGATGGAACGCCCTAGCCGACCAGCATGGGTTCATCGTGGTGTACCCCTCCGGGACCGGCTTCCCCCGCCGCTGGCGGGCGGGGGGCGTCTCCGCCGCTGGAGACGATCCTCAGGTGGACGTCAGGTTTGTCTCCGATCTCATCGCCCACTTGGAGAGCAAGTACAACATCGCTCCTGACCGCATATACGTGAACGGGCTGTCAAACGGGGGCGGGATGTCCTTCTTACTGGCCTGTGCCTTGTCGGAGCGTATCGCGGCTGTAGGCATGGTCGCCGGTGCCTACGTCCTCCCTTGGGAGGAATGCAACCCGGCGCGTCCGGTGCCCGCCATCGTCTTCCACGGCACCGATGATCCCATAGTGCCTTTTGACGGAGGACCGAGTCGGCCTTTCGGCTCACCCTTCCCCAATGTTCCCGAGTGGGTCGAAACCCTGGCCAGGCGAAACGGCTGTAACGGGCCGCCGAGGGAGCTCTCCATCAGCGACGAGGTAACCGGCCGTCAGTTCACTGACTGCGAGGCAGACGTAGTCTTCTACGTGATCGCCGGCGGGGGACACACCTGGCCGGGAGGCATAGCTCTGCCCGAGTTGATCGCCAACCGCACCACGTACGACATAGACGCCACCCAGACCATGTGGGAGTTCTTCCAGGAGCACCCCTTGCCGGGTAGGTAGGGAGGCACAAGCCCCCAGGAAGGACACCGCCGGCAACCTGCGGATGAAAGGCGACCGGCTCGATCGGTAGAGAGCGGCCGGGCAGGCCGATCCGGCAGTGCCGTGGACTCTGCTGCCCCCGATGCTGCCGAAGTCCCGGTGGCCTCCGGCGGAATGAGGGAAAGAGGTGGCCAGCACCGATGGCCCTACCGGAGCGTCTGCCCCTCCGCTGCGGCCACCTTGTGCACGTGCAGAATGCGCTGGATAGCGGTGATGTGGGTGAAGACGGCCAACACCCACAGAGTCGCGAGCGTCAGCCCTGCCGCCAGGCCCAGCGCCAGCACTATCATCCTCTCCGCTCTGGTCAGGAGCCCCACCGTGCAGGAGATGCCCAGCCCCTCGGCTCGGGCCCGAGCGTAGGACACGGCCAGGCTGCCGAACAGGGCCACCACCGCCAGAACCGCCTCTGTGCGCGCTCCGACCGTGGCGAAGTGCCACACCAGGCCCGTGAACAGGGCGGCCTCAGCGTAGCGGTCCAGCGTAGAGTCAAAGAAGGCTCCAAACCGAGTCACACTGCCAGTATGACGTGCCAGCGCCCCGTCCAGCCCGTCGGCCAGGCTGGCCACCAGGATGAGCACGCCCCCCCACCGGAGGCACCCGGAAGCCAGCACGAGGGCCACGCCGACGTTGAGGACCAGCCCAATGACGGTCAGGCTGTTGGGGGTCAGGCCCAGCCGGGCCAAGCGCCCGGCGATGCTGTTGAGCACGGGGCTGAGGAGAGCCCTCAGCCGATCTGATACCATGCGCTGGCCCTCTTCCGGCGACGTTGTAGCAGTTCTTCGTAGTAGTCCACCAAAGACCGCGCCACCCGCTTCCAGGAAAACTCGGCAGCCCGCGCCTTACCCGCCTGGCCCATCGCTCGTCGCTGCTCCGGCTGGCGCAGGAGGCGGATGAGCGCCTCCGCCAGCGCTCCCGGGTCCTCCGGCGGCACGAGAAGGCCCTGACGCCCATGCTCAAGGACGAACCGGTAGCCAGCGATGTCAGAGGCGACCACCGGCTTGCCCACCGCCATGGCCTCTATCAGCACGTACCCGAAAGACTCGAACCCGGTAGAGGGCACGCATACCACGTCACTGGTGTTGTAGTAGGCCCGGAGCTCTTCGTCGCTCACGTAGCCGATCATGTGAACATCGGGTAGCCGCCGTTCCTCGGCGAAATCCAAAAACTCGCTTGCCTCTTCCTGATCAAACCCTCCGACCGCCAGTAGCCGAACCTCCGGGCAAGCTCGCTTCACCTGTTCGTAGGCCCGCAGCAAGAACTTGAACCCCTTGCGCTTGTCCAACCGTCCTACGAAGAGGATGTTGGGCCGCCCATCGCCGAAGCGCTGCACGCGGCTCACCCCCTCGGCGGCAAAGAACTCGTAGTTGATCCCGTTGGGTATGATGACGTACTCACCAGGGAAGAAGCGGGCTACGTAGTCCCGAGCCGCCGGGCTGACGGCCACCCGCCCGTCCAGCTTATCCATCAGCGGCCGCAGTGCCACTGCTGCCTGGTACAAGCTGAAGCGCGAGTCGCGGTAAGCGTGAAACGTCCCCACATTCAGGGTCTGGGAGTGAAGAAGGGCGTAGAAAGGGATGGTCGGCGTCAACGGCTCGTGGAGGTGGATGACATCGAATGCCTCAGTGCGAAGCACGTCCCGAATGCGACCGTAAGCGCGAGCCGAGAGGCTAACGTAGGCGGTGCTGCCGCTGTACTGGATGGGAATGGTGCTGCTAGAGGCGCTGATGAGCAGCTCGGGGGGGTTCTCCGTCTCCGAGCAGGCAGCAATCACCCGCACGTGCAGGCCGAGCCCCTGGTAGGTACGTGCCAAGCTGGAGATGTGGGTGTTGACCCCTCCCCGGTAGGCGTAGTCGTACGGCGCCACCAGAGCGACGCGCTCCACCGACGTCCCACGGCTCGGCGACGCCACCCTCAGCGCCCCCACTTGGGATGCGTCCGGTCTGCAGCCCTTGGCCACTCCGCCGTCCCCGGCCTTCACCGCCTGGCCGCTAGTGGTCTCGTGACTCATCTCCTCTCATTGCTGCTACTTGCCCTCATCCTTCAGCCAGGAGCGCCACACCTTCTCCGACACCCAGCCGCGGGGCACGCAGTACTGCTCCAGCCGCTCCCCCACGTAGGAGAGTGGACAACCGTCCTCGTCTGTCCTGCTGTAGAACACCAGGCCCGGGCGCCAGTCGCGCGTCGCCACCGAGGAGAAGGAGTGTATGTGAGGCGTACGCTTTTCGCTGGGCACGGACACAGCGACATCTACCGGGTACTTCCCCCGTACGGTACCGATGCCTGAGCTCTCGTCCCGACGCTGATGCCACATTCGGCAGAGCATCCCCCGCACATGCTCGGGATGGACGGCCACCACTCTCACGTAGGGTCCGGTGTAGGGCTCAGGCTGAGCCAACTTCCGGGGCATGTCCTTCCACGCCATCACCCGCTCGGGGTCCTCTATCTGCTCCTCCGGCCATAGCGGCACCACCACCCGATCGGCGGCAGCGTAGTACACCCAGAGCCGAACGTCCTCCGGGGCCCGCTCCAAAGGCACCACCTGCACCTCCGCCTCTGCCACTGACACCGCTTTCTGCGTGCCCAGAAGCGCTCGGACCGCCTCCCAGGTCTTCTCCGGGTCTTCCGGGGCCTCGATGGCCACATAGGTGGCGGAATGGAGTCGGCATACCGCCATGCCAGCCTGCGGCTGGGCTCCGTCGGTGAAGCTGAGCTCGATAGGCTCCTCCTCGTCGTCCTCCGAAGGCTCCTCCTCCAAGGGGAACTGCCGCGCCAAGTTGCCGCTCTCATACTGCTCGCGGATGTCCTCGGGGGCAGCGGCCGGATCTACTTCCTCGTAGGGATGCAGGTAGGTGAAACTGCGGAAGCCGGCCAGCTTCAGCATGATGTTGGAGGCACTCTTCTGGAGGTCATCAGGGTCTATCTCGGCATACACGTACGTCTCGGATGGGACCCTAATCAGGCGGCGATTCGAGCTCATGTCTCCTCCTTCCCCTGTCGTGTGTCCACCTAGGTTGGACTACCCAATGCGCTGCTCCAATATAGCCCAAATGGCCAACCTGGACCACCCCGCCTACCAGGGTCGCCCTCGCGGCGCTCTCACTCGGGCCTCTGGGTCAGCTTACCAGCTTCATCCCCAAGTGGGCCGTGCGGGCCGCCCAGGCGGCACCAAACTCCTCCGTGGAGCTGATCGTTCGCCGGGCTCGACAAGAAGGGGCCCGCCTCTGTCGCCGTCACTGTACGGCCAGCTTCCGGCTGCCGAAGGGGGCGCTGGCTCCCAGCGGTGGCTTCACCCTGTCGCCCTCGCAGGTCCAGGTCGACTGTGGAGATGCTTCTAGGAGTGGGACGGAAGACCGGGGCTATGCGCTCCGGCCCGCCGGCGCGTCCGGGCATCCGCGACCAAGAAGTCGGGCCAGGTTGCCGCCGAGGATTAGAGCCTTGTCGCGGTCGCTCAGAGCCGAGAACAGCACGATCCCGAGGGAGTGATTGAGGCCAATGGTGGCACAGTCGGACTCGAACACTATGCGGTCAGCTCCCAGTCGCCGAACGGCGTGTTCCAGCATGCCCTCATACATGAAGGCTACGTCCGACGTGCCGAGATACAGGTTCGGGTGCTTGGAAGCGAGGTCGAGACACACGCGCAGCCCTTCCAGGTTGTCCCCGGAGTGTACCAAGTGAAAGACGCCTCGAGGGTAGCGGCTGGCGATCTCCTCGAAGGCCCTCGGGCTGGCGCCGGTCTGGCGCTCGCCGGTGTGGGCCTGCACCAGCACCCCCGGGTCCTCCGCCGCCTCCCACACAGGCACGTACTTCGGATCGGCCAGGCTGCATTGGTGAGTGCGCGGGTGCACTTTCAGTCCCCGGAAGCCGTAGAGCTCTGTGCAGCGTCGAATCTCGTCCCTGGTGTCCGGGAAATGCGGGTTGATGACGCCGAAGCCCACGAACCGGTCGGGATGGTCCCGGCACACCAGGGCCACTTCCCGGTTTCCGCGGTAGTGATCGCCGCCCTGCACGGCCGACGCTGAACTGACGCAGGCCACCTCTACCCCGGCTGCGTCCATCATGGCCAGGGCGGCGTCAACGTCAGTTCCCGGCTGGTGGCCGTAGGCCCACGGCCCCAGGTGGAAGTGGGCGTCAAGCACCCGGGCCGGCACCGGGACTCCAGCAGCCCCGGCAGCGATGATCTCTCCCTCGCCCTGGGGCGCCATGCCTCGACCCGCGGGCAGCCCCAGGAGCGTCGCCAGGGTATTGCCGGCGAGGGCTTCCTTTGCCTTCCGGGATACCCGGGCGTACGCCACCGTGGCCAACGAAGGCCCCAAGCGCCATGCCCCCGGCTCATACACCACGTCTCCAGTGGGAAACACGGGCGCTTGACGCTGGCTACCGAAGAGCAGACGCCCGGGCCCGAAGCGCCGGCACACATCCTCCACCATCTCCGGGTGAGAGGCGCCCTCGAGGCTCAGGTAGAGGTTGGAGTATCGAGCCAGCAGGGGGTACATCTGGCGCAGGTTGGTGTCCGTGCCCGCCAGCGGCAGACGAGGGAATCGTTCGCACAAGAATGCCAGTTCGGCCGGCGTCGCCTCCACTATGGTGAGGATGTGCTCCTTCTCCAAGACGGCGAGGAGCTCTCCCGAACACCAGTCGTCCAGGCTGAAGCCGAACAGGTGCGGCACCAGCCGCACCGCCCTCACGCCGAGGGTGCGCATGCGGCTCAGCAGGTCCGCCGGCCGGGACATCTCGCCGGTGTAGTGGGGCAGCACCACCCAGCAAGGTAAGAGTCGCTCGTGCCCGCCCGCCTCCTCGATGAGGCGTGCGTTGCCCGAGGCGGGGTGCACCTTGAGCGCCTCCCAGTGGCAGACCAGCGACCGCTCTACCCCACAGCGGTCCATCTCCGCCAACAAGTCGGAGGCGCTGCGGTAGCCGGCGAACTGCCCGGTGGCGGCGGAGTACACAGGCTCGCCGATAGCTCCATTGATGTCGAAGAACGGCAGGGGTCTCACACCTGGCCTAAGCGTCAGCGACCGTATAAACGCACTCCGCCACGGCTTCGGCGAAGGCGACGATGTTCTCCCACGGGACGTCGGGCTCGATCACCTGCGTGGGGGCGATGACCAACCCCCCTCCCTCGCCCACCGTCTCGAACATGCGCTTCACCGCCGCCCGCACCTCATCGGGGGTGCCGAAAGGCATGGTAGTCTGGGTGCCGATGGTGCCCCAGAACGCCAGTTGGTCGCCGTACCGCCGCTTGAGCTTGATGGGGTCCATGCACTCCGGCTGCACCGGGTTGAGGATGGTCACCCCGATCTCGATCAGCTCCGGGATGATGGGCTCGCAGTAGCCGTCGCAGTGGTAGAACACGGGGATGTCGGGCCGCACCTCCCGCGCCGCCGCGATGACCCGGGCGAACCGGGGCTTGATGAACCGGCGCCAGGTGGCCGGGCTGATGAGCATGGCCCGCTCCGTGCCGACGTCGTCACCAGTGTAGATGAGGTCCACGCCGGCTTCGGCAAACCGCCGGGACATGAAGGCGCTGCGCTCCGACACCTCGTCCAGCAACGCGTCGGCCATCTCGGGGTTGGCGGCGAAATCAACCAGAAGCTGATCCAAGTCGCGTAGTACCCAGGCGGCCTCGAAGAAGGCACCACCCTCGGGGGTCACGCTTCCGGCCACGGCGTAGCCCCGGTCCTGCAGGGCTGCCACCCGTTCTTCCAGGTCGGCATGGCGGTAGTCGGCGGTGATGTCCGGATAGGGATAGGAGCGGATCTGCTCCACTGTGGTGAAGCTGCGCATGGGCCCCGCGTATCGGAAGTAGTGGGTGTCGGGACGTTTGAGGTATCCGACCCCCCACTCGCTGAACTCGGCGCCCTCAGGCAGATCAGGCAGGAACCGCGTCCAGTCTGTCTTGACCTTAGTTGGGCCGAAGCTCACCCACCTGGTCTCCACCCCGAAGTACTCCTGAGGATCGGTCGCCCCGGTCTTCTCCCGGAATACCCTCAGCGCTGGCTCGGTGAACGATATGGCCTTCGGCAGCCTGTCCGGCTTCCTGCGGTTGATGGCGGCCAGCAACCTCTCTCGTGGCGTCACGTAACCCTCCTGAGGAGTGGATAGCGGTTGATGAGCAGTGGAGAGCGAGCGGCGTCTTCCACCAAACTAGCCGCCACCCCCTAACCACTACCTGCCAACCATGGCCCGCATGGCCGCCACGATGTCCTCCACCTGCGGCACGCAGGCATCCTCCAGCGGCGGGCTGTAGGGCATGGGCGTGGCGGCGCCACCCAGCACCCGGGGAGCGCAGTCCAGGTACTCGAACGCGCTCTCCATCGCCCGGCGCACCACCTCAGCCCCAAAGCCTCCCCGAACGGGGGCTTCGTGTACCACCAGCAGGCGACCCGTCTTCTCTAGAGAGCGGGTGATGGCTTCCATGTCCAGGGGCACTAGAGTGCGGGGATCTATGACCTCTACGCTGACTTCGCCCGCCACCATCTCCGCCGCCTTCAGAGCCTTGTGCAGAGCGTAGGCGGTGGCCACGACGGTGAGCTGATCGCCCTCCCGCCTGATGGCAGCCTGGCCCAGCGGCACCACCCACTCGCCCTCCGGCACGCTCTCCTTCTCATAGTAAAGCATACGGTTCTCGATGAAGAGCACCGGGCCATCGTCGCGGATGCTAGACTTGAGCAGCCCCTTGGCGTCATACACCGTCGCCGGCATGACCACCTTCAGGCCAGGAGTGTGCACGAACCAGGCCTCGAGGCTCTGGCTGTGCTGGGCCGCCTCCCGCGTTCCCATCCCCGAGGGTGTTCTGATCACCAGCGGTAGCCTCACCTGTCCCCCGGACATGAAGCTAATCTTGGCAGCCTGGTTCGCCACCTGGTCCATGCCGCAGGTAATGAAGTCCATATACATGATCTCGGCTACGGGCCTGAGGCCGGTTGCTGCGGCCCCCACGGCCGTGCCAATGATGGCCGACTCCGATATGGGCGTCTCCCTGACTCGCCCGTCGCCAAACCTGTCCGCCAGCCCGGTGGTGACCCGGAAGACACCTCCGCCGGAGTAGCCGATGTCCTCTCCTATGAGAAACACCGAGGCGTCACGCCCCATCTCCTCGACGAGAGCCTCATTGAGAGCCTGGACGTACATCAACTCGCGCACTTGGTCACACCTCTATCCATGAGCGAAGTATCCGGCCCCAGCTAGGCACCAGGCCGCTAGAACCCGGCGACCACGGCGGCAGGAAGATCCGCCAATCCCAGGTCATCCGCCGAAGGGAAGGGACTGGCCTGGGCGTACTCGACTGCCTCCCGGACGTCTGCCTCCGCCTGCGAGCGCAGCTCAGCGATGTCATCAGTGGCTATGACGCCCATCTCCAGCAGACGGCCCTCGAACATTCGGATGGGATCCCTTTCCTTCCAGGCTGCCAGCTCCTCGGGATCGCGGTGGCAATCCAGCACCATGCAGTGCCCCTCGATGCGGTAGGTCTTGCACTCCACCAGTGATGGCCCCTCCCCACCCCGGGCCCGCGTCACCGCTTGGCTGACCGCCTGGTACACCGCTTCTACGTCGTTGCCGTCCACTGACACTCCGGGGATCCCGTAAGCGGCTGCCCGGACGTAGATGTCCGGCAAGGGCAGCGTCTTGGAGGCCGGGGTGGTGGCGGCATAGAGGTTGTTCTCGCAGATGTATACCAAAGGCAGCTTCCACAGCGCAGCCAGGTTGAGCGACTCGTGGAAGGTGCCCTGATTGGACGCCCCGTCGCTGAAGAAGCATGCACAGACCTGGTCACTGCCTCGGTACTGGGCGGAGAGGGCGGCCCCTAGAGCAATGGGAAGTCCCGCGCCCACGATGCCGTTGCCGCCCAGCAGTCCGATCTCTGGGTCGAAGAGGTGCATGGAGCCGCCGCGGCCCCTGCAATAGCCGGTGTCTCGCCCCATGAGCTCGGCCATAGTGCGTCGGATGTCACCCCCTTTGGCCAGGCAGTGGCCATGACCTCGGTGCGTGCTCACCAGGTAATCATCGCGGCGCAGGGCGGCGCACGCACCCGTAGCCACCGCCTCCTGGCCGATGTAAAGGTGCACTCCGCCCCAGATTAGGTTCTGCCCGAACAGCTCCTTCACCCGCTCCTCGAAGAAGCGAATGCGGTACATCGTGCGCAACATGCCAACCAGTCGTGCGCCATCATCGCTCATGCCCACGTTGCTCTCTCCTAGACAGTGGTGAGTGGTGAGTGGATAGCGGTCCGTAAGCCAGCACTCTTTGCCAGTGACTCACCGCTCGCCATCACGCCCTATCCACGATCCCCCTGCATCTCGCGCCGTGCCCGGGCCACCACAGCCCGCATCTTCTCCAAGCGGTCCGGGTCGAACTCGGGCTTCCGATATTCGGCGAGCAGTTCCCGGACGCGATCCTGGGCCCGAGCCAGCACTGCCTGCTCCGACTCGATGCCAGCCCACCCGCCCCGGTCGAAGAGGCGTGGCTGCCACAGAGCGGAGCGGAAGTGACGCAGGGTGTGTTCCGTCTCCAGATAGGTGCCGTGCTCGCCATGGCCCACCGAGAGGATGGTGTCCAGACCCAAGGTGTCCTCGTCCACCGGCGGATGCTCTAGCAGGCCCAGTCCGGCAGTGACCTCGCGGTCCAGCAGGAGTTGGACGGGGCTCAGGCTGAGTCCGGCCTCGACGTGCCCCAGCCCCACCGCCGGGTGCACGCCGGTGAAGGCAGCCACGGTCATGGCCCGGTACGCCTTCTCCAGAGCGGTGTAGGTACCGGGAATGCTGGAAGGGTTGTACTCACCGCCGCCCGGCGAGACGGTCACGCCCGTCCAGCGACGGAGGAACTCACAGGTGGCCAGGCTGCGTATGGTGGCGTCGTATCCGGAGTAGCTGATGTCCCCGGTGCGCATGTCCGCCGTGGCGATCCAGGCCAGCCCTCCCTCCAGAGAGATATCCGGGCTCAGCGCTCGGGCCGCCATCCACAGGGCAAGCAGCTCTGCCCCGGCCAGAGCAGCACACCCAGCCACGGTGGCCGGCATATTGACCCCGCTGACAGCGAAGTTGTAGACCTGGGCCGGGTAGTGCCCGCTTCTCACCATGCGCACGAACCGTTCGGCGATGTCGCGCCCCAGCCGCAAGGGGGTGGAGAAGCTCACGTTCGCCATCCAGTGCCAGTATGGGTCGCTGATGCCGGCGATGTCCTCCATCTCCTGCAGGTAGGGGATCTGGCGCACATCCTGGACGTAGACCCCGCGCGGCCGGTGCCCCCACTCGCACAGCAGGAGGGCTGCCTCGAGCGGCTCCACCTCGGAGGGAACGTCGGAGAGCAGCAGGGAATGGCCCACGCCGCGCTCGGGGTGCAGGACGTCGCCGAGTTTGGTCATGGCTATGAAGTCATCTCGATTGCCAGCCCGCTTCTGCTGCCCGGCGTCGTCATAGAAGTAGACCGCCAGGGGATGGAAGGTCCAGGGCATGGGCGGCGCCCGGAAGAACGCCGGGGCGGCATTGTCGGGTTGAGCCTCTGCTCGCGTCCTACGGACGAAATCCTCTACCAGGGAGCGGGGGAAGGTGACCTGCTGAGCCGCCAGATCCACCCGCGCCCCCCAGCTTTCCAGAGCCTTGAGCAGAGTGGGGCTCTGACAGGTCATGCCCAGCCGGTCGAGAATGGTGAGCGCCGCCTCTGCCAGGCGGTCCACGTCAGACTGGTCCAGGACACAGAAGGCCCCCGTCGCTCTGGAGCCGGTCATCGCCAGTAGCTCGTACACCTCGTCAGGCACTTCTCCCATGCGATCTCCTCTCGCGTCCGGATGAGCAGCACCGCTACTCTCACCGCTGCTTCAGCCAGGCCAGCACCCAGCCCATAGAAGGCAAGTCCACCCGCAAGGCCCCCTCGCGCAAGGGGAGCACCTCGCCGCTCATCGCGTCCGTGGCAATCGCGCCCACTCCCAGCCCAAGCTGCTCCAGGTTCAATCGCGCTGTGACCGGCGCTGACCTGCGTCCCAGGTTGGAGAGCACCATCAGGACGCCGTTCTCCGGGTGGCGGTACAGGCTGGCCAGGGCACCCTCAGGGCTTACCTGAACGAACCCCTGGTTGCGCCAGTAGGGCAGCCACTCCGCCTCCTTGCGCCCGAAAGCATCCATGGTGCGCCAGAGCTTGCCCGCCACGTCGAGGTTAGGGCCGGCGCCTATGGGCCGCACTGGGACATCATGCAGGAGCGTCACCGAGAGCGACTGCTGGTAGGTAAAGGGCCGTTCGTAGCAGAGGAACTCCCCCGGCACGCCCCACTGGTGCCCCATGAACTCGGTGCGGAAGGCGTCCAGCGGCAGTACCGTCAGCGCGTGCGGCCCAGGTTCTATGTGACCGAACTGCTCCCCGTCCCACAAGCTGGTGGCCCAGGCAATGGTGGGGATGGTCATGCAGGTGGAGTTGTGCACGTTCACCTGGCCGTCGGGCTTGCGAGACTTCACCACGGTGTAGATGCGGCGCATGATCTCCCGGGTGGCGAAGATGGGGTACGTCTGAGCCACACTGCCATCCTCGCGCACGTACCCGCAGCCGTGGGCCAGGTTGGCGCAGGCGTGCGGATACTCAGTGCCGTCTAGGTAGACGCCGTCCACGTCGTACTCATCCATCATGTGGGCGATACCGGCCACGATGGCATCCTGCCACACGCTCTGGTAGCAGACGGTGAAAGTGCGCTGCAAGGGCGCCGGGGTGCAGGTATAGGTGCGTCCGCCGTGGTGCGGCTTCACCAGGCACTCCTCGTGGTAGGCCTCGAACTCCGGCGCCAGGGCCGAGAAGTCGAAGCCATAGTAGAGCAGCAGCTGGATGTCCCGCTCGTGGCAGCCTTGCACCAGGCTGCGCATCTCGGCGGCATACTTGTCCGTGCACGGGTAGGATTGCCAGTCGGTCCAGTGTTCGTGGAAGCAGACCCCCCTGACGCCCTCGCGCGCGAGCCGGTCTAGCACTGGCTCCTGCCAGCCCCCTAGCTGCAGGCCCTGCCCGAACTTGCCCGGCACGAAGCGGCCCGCGCCATCCACCAAGCCCATGCCGGTGTATCCGTTGACGTAGCGGACGGCGTCCCTGCCTGCCTGCCCCCCGAACCGACGCCCGAAGATCGCAGGCCGGGTGAAGGTGCCATAGCTGTCCAGGTGCTCAATGTTCCCGGGGTCATAGGTGTTGTCCAGGTGATCCAGCAAAAGGACGTGCACGTCCTCACTGTCGTACGGGAACGCACCGCCGGCAGCGGCTTCGATCTCCTCGGGGGAGCGAGCGATCCAAGAGGTGCGGATTTCATCCAGAGTAAACCCGCACAGCGAGCCACCGAACACCAGCAAGGCGTTGGCGAGGGGAGCCTCCACCGTCCCCCGCCTCTTCGTCTCTGAGACCAGGTCCCCGTCCACGTAGAGCCTGAGGGCCTCGCCCCAGGTGGTGGCCAGATGGTGCCACTGGCCCGGCCGCCAATCGGCCGGTCCGGAGAGGTCCGCCACCACCCGACCCTGCTCGCGCACTTGGAAGTGCACCTTGCGGTCGTTCTGGTTCCAGAACCACGCTAGACCGGCCTCCCCCGGGAGGTCGAGGCTGACGATGGGCCGCCTCTGTCCATAGTCATACGTGAAGCCGAAGACCGGCTGCAGCCACAGCTCCAGGCTACCCCGGTCCAAGGTCACGTTGCCCCAGGCGCTGTAGGTGAGGGTGGCGAAGTCGGCCGGGATGGACTCGATGCCGTAGTCGCCGTTGTGCGTCAGGCGGTAGTCCCAGGCATCCTTGTCCGGCTGCTTCACCGGCGTAGCCTGGAAGCCGAACGTGTAGGCCAACTCGCCCACCGGCTCGGTGGGGGTGAGCGCCCGCTGCCGGTCCAGCTTGGGGGCTCCAGGAACGAGTTCCACCGGCCGTTTGACTATGTTCAGCCGGAGGATGACGCGGTCGTCCCGGCGCTCGATCTCGGTCACGGCATCGGACTCGTCGCTCAGCCAGTTGTGGTCGCTCTCGCAGAACCAAGCCAGGCCGCGGTCCTCGCTCCCCAGCCAGACGAGTGGCTGGAAGGGCATGGCCTTGCCCTCTGGGGGCAGAGCCATGGCGTTATAGGTGCTGGCCCACCGGCCAGGGAAGAAGTACAGGTAGCCGGCGTGCTCTGGCTTGAACGGAATCTCGAGGACGAGCCGGTCGAGGCGGAGCGAACGCCTGGGGATGGCCTGCCAATCCACCCGGACCATGCCGTCGTACTCCACGCTCACCTGCGCCTCGAGCTCCAGGTCAGCCGCCTCGGCGGCCGATCGAAGGGTCACCCTGGCCTCGCTCTGCTGGGCGATCTCCAGCCGTCGGCCCGACCACGACTGCTCCCTGCCCTCCACCACTGTGACGAGCCGTACCGGCCCGGCGAGGATGTCGCTTTCGGTGGAAACGACGCCCTTGGGGAAGGGCAGCCCGCTGAAGGCATAGCAGCGGCCCCATGCCTCAACGGTCATTGTGCCATCCTCTAGCGAGACCGCCAGGGGTGTCCAAGGGGGCAGGACGGCATCGCTCCGTCCTTCCTGGCAATCATGCCACCAGAGCCTGTCACTCCTGGCGATGGGCCCATTCTCCGACACAATGCCCTCCTACGTAGTGAGTGGTTGGCTAGTCCCAACCGGCCACGCGCCAACGCACTCCACCGCGGGGGATGCGCACGCCGGCCAGCGCCTGGGCGTCGAATGGCGAGTGACCGTACAGGCGAAGGAACTCCTCTTCGAGCCGCTTCTCCAGTTCCGTCGGTCCGCGCAGCGGCAGCTCGACCCAAGCGTTGCCGAGGCGCGCGCTCTCCCGCAGAGCGAACAGCAGCTCTAGATCCTTGCGCGCGTTCTGCGGCCCGTACTCGGGCTCGGTATCTTCGGTGACCGCCCGGTGGAAGCCGACCAGAAGCTGCATGCGTGCCACTTCGTCGTCATCGGCTGCCTGGTACTCCTTGTATGGATTCTCGAACACGATGGGCGGAGAGGTGTCCACGCGCACATGGTCAAGAATCCTGGTGCCGTTGGCTTCAGTGTACTCGTGTCGGAACGGGTAGTGCTGAGACGCACCCTCCAGAGGACCGATGTAGAGGTCGCTGCCCACTATCTGGCCTTCACTCCCCTCGATGTCCCAGCGGGCGGTAAGCCGCCCCCTGGGCGGGTCTTCGAAGAGACAGACGACTCCGCTGTCGAACTCAATGATGGCCGCGTCCCAGGCATCCTCGGTCACCAGGTCGCCCTCGTAGCCGACGAAGTGGGGCACCGGAGCCCTGCCGGTATAGCCCAACACCCGCCTGGCCTCGCTGCCGATCAGCATACGCACGCCATTGAGCCCATGGTAGTCCGCCTTGTTCACGTACCAGAGCCGGGCGTGCGTGATCTCGCCGATGATTCCGGAGTCGAGTATCTTGCGCTTCAGCTGCTCCCGGGCCCACAGGTAGACCTGCTCGGTGATCTCGAGCTTGATGCCGTGCTCCTTCGCCATGGCCATCATCCAGTCACCGATGCCAAGCGTGGGCGCGATGGGTATCTCGGTGATCAGGTTCACCCCTCGCGGGGCACAGAGGCCGAGCACCATCGAGTTGCTGTCCGAGGGGGCGCAATTGAGGACTACGTCGGGCTTCGCCTCGTCCAGCATCGCCAGCAGGTTGGTGAAGCCTTTCACCCCCCAGCGCTCGGCGTTCTCCCTGGCCCGCTTCGGGATGGCCTCACACAAGGCCGTGAACTGGTAGAGGTCGCTAAGCTGGGACAGCTTCCGCAGCGTGGACATCCAACTCTGCGCTCTCCCCACTCCAGCGCCCACGACAGCGATCTTCAGTCTAGTCACAACACGCCTCCTGTGGCCGGATACGCCGCTCCTGTGCAGGGGGACACAGCACGCCTAGGTCGCCGCAGCACCGGGTGCCTAGTGCGCAGCGATGAATCTGCGCACCCACTCGGCCTGCTCCTGCTGCCCGTCTATCAGCACCGTCGCGAGGATGGAAAAGCCGTCTATCTCGCCCCCATCGAGGCCGCGACGGACGTACTCCCACTGCAGCTTGAGCAGGTCCATAGGCACGGGCGCAGCCGTGGGGTAGTCGCGCAGGTAGCAGCCCACGTTCAGAGGCCTGCCCGGGAAGATCGCCCGGCACCGCCTGACGGCATCCTCCAAGCCCGGCAGCTCCTTCGCGTTCCACACCCACAGGTTGACGACATCTATGTAGGGAAGGAAGGGCTGCCAGTTGGCCGGATCTAGCTCGTGGGTGTAGACCACCACCCACAGCTTGAGGTCGGGGTTGGCGCTGCGCAGGGCGGCGTGGATGTCCGCGTACTGCTGCGGGGTGTAGCCCTCTCGCTTGACCAGGCCCCACATATCGTCGTGGAAGCCGCCGGTGACGTTGCGATACTTGAGGGACAGCCGGCTCAGGTTCTCGGCCTCGGCCCGGACCACGTCTGGTCTGGAGTCGATGTAGTTCTTCCAGCTTCCCCGACTCGTCTCTTCGAACTTCCACTTGGAGATGTCGCACGCGACTTCGTCCAGGTGGCTGAGTTTCCCCAGCCCGAGGTCGTCGTTGGGGTGGAAGATGTAGATCGCCCGGCGCAGACCGAAGAACTCCGCTCCTTCGCCCACGCCGAACACCGAGGGAGGGACGCCCGGGTCCATGCCCTGGCCTTCCCATACCCAACCTACGTCTTTCATGCTTACGGACGCCATTGCCACCTCCTGGGGAATGAGCCATAGAGGGAGGCAGCAAAGAGGGGCAGACCACGGTACACTGTCCGTCCCCTGATTCCTCGGGCCCCCTCCCTCCGGCGAGTCACGGCTCCTTTGCGCTGAGTCTCTGCGTCTTCCGTGGCTATGTGGCTACCCCTTGATGCCGGTCAGCGTGATGCCCTGAACGAAATACCTTTGGGCCACGAAGAACAGCACGATCACCGGCACGGTGACCATGGTGCAGGCAGCCATGAGCAGGCCCCACTGGGCGCTGTAGCGACCGATGTAGCGATAGAGCCCCAGCGACAGCGTGTACTTGTCCTCGCTGTTCAGCACCAGCAGGGGCCAGAGGAAGTCATTCCAGCTTCCCAGGAAGGTGAACACCGCCACCGCAGACAGCGCCGGTTTGGAGAGGGGCAGGATCATGTTCCAGAAGACCCGGAAGTCACCCGCGCCGTCCATCTCCGCCATCTCTGACAGATCATTGGGGATAGTCATGAAGAACTGGCGGAGGAGGAAGATGTAGAAGGCACTGCCGGTGAGAGCAGGGATCGTCAGGGGCTTCAGGGTGTCCAGCCATCGCAGCCACTTGTAGATCAAGAAGGTCGGGATCAGAGTGACATGGTATGGGATCATCATGGTGGCAATCAGAATGGCGAACACCAGGTTGCGTCCGGGCCAGCTGATTCGAGAGAAGCCGTAGGCCACCAGGGCACACGACGCCACCGTGGCCACCACGGTGAAGACACAGATGATCATGGTGTTGCGCAGAAAGAGAAAGAAGGGGAAGTAGATCAGTGCAGCGGGGTAGTTTGACCAGATGTAGCGCCGGGGCACCCAGGTCAGGGGCACTTCCAGGATCTGCTCCACAGGCATGAGAGACGTAGTTGCCATGCGCACGAACGGCACGAGGAACGCCGCGGCCACCAGCGTGAGAAGCAGATACCCGAACACGGCTTCCAGAGCCCTCCGAGCCCGCCGCCGCGCCTTCCAGCCCAGGGTGACCTTCAGGTATGACGTCTGCTCCGCCGAGCGCAGTTGTTCGGTACTCACCCGCCACCCCCGTAGTACACCCACCGACCGGAGCTTCTGAACACCAGGTAGGTGACCAGTGACACCATGATGAAGAGAATCCAGGCCATGGCGGAAGCGTAGCCCATCTTGTAGTAGACGAAGGCGTTGTTATAGAGCAGAAGGGAGTAGACCAGCGTGGAGTCCACTGGCCCTCCCTGCCCTCGAGTGAGCACGAACACAGTGGTGAAGTAGCCAAACGCGCCTATGAGCGTCATCACCAAGTTGAAGAAGATGGTCGGGCTGAGCATGGGCAGGGTCACGTGCCGGAATCGCCGCAGCACGCCAGCACCGTCCAGTTCGGCGGCCTCATAGAGCGACACCGGTACATCTTGGAGCCCTGCGAGATAGATGATGACGGTGGTCCCCAGCCCCCACGTGCTGATAAGCACCAGGGAGGGTTTGGCCCACTTTGGGTCGCTCAGCCATCCAATCGTCGGTGCCCCCAGGCGCCGCAGAATGTCGTTCGCCACCCCGTACTGAGGATCCAGGAGCCACAGCCACACGATGGAGGCCGCTACGGCCGGGATGACCGTGGGCAGGTAGATGGCAGCGCGGTATATCCCCATGCCCCTCAGCTTGAGATTCAGAAGGGCCGCGATGCTGATGCCCAGGGTCAGACTCATGGGCACGAGAAGGCAAGCATAGACGAGGGTGTTCTTGAGCGCAGTGTAGAAGCGTTCGTCTCGCAAGAACATGACTCGGTAGTTCAGGAGACCAACCCACCGGCCGGACGCGAGAACGCTGTAGTCGGTGAAGCTGTAGTACAGAGAAGCCACAATGGGGTATATGGTGAATATGAGCGTGCCAAGGAGCCATGGAGACGTAAACAGAAGGCCGTTCCGCAGTTTCCGTCTTACCCTGGGGCTCAAGCGCACAATGCCCATCCTCTTGCCGCCGAGGACGGCCCTGTCACCTAACGTGGTCATTCGCTACGCCCCATCCCTAGTTTCCCGCCTCATGTCCCCACCAGGCGAGCAGTGACGTCGTCCGGCCGCGGCCCTCGCAGTCTACCCGACCCGCGGTCCACGGTTCTGCCCCCGGACCAAACCTCACAGCCCGAACCTATCAATCGCCTCAGGAATCACCCGGTGCAGTGTATCCACCGTCTCGTCCGCTTGCTCCTTGGTAAGGATGAGCGATGGTGCCAGTACCAGGATATCGCCGTTGTTGCGCAGGATGATACCCAACTCGTAGCAGCGGTTCCGGATCCAGCTGCCCACTGCCATTGAGGGCTCGATCGGGGTCCTCTTCACCCTGTCGGCCACCAGTTCGACTGCCAGCAGCAACCCAATGCCCCGCACGTCTCCCACCACCGGATAGCGGTAGAGGTCTTCCAGCCGGCTTCTCAGGTAATCGCCCATCCGAGCGGCGCGCGCCACCAGGTCTTCTCGCTCGATGATCTCGATGTTCGCCAGGGCAGCAGCGCAGGCCGTGGGGTGCCCGGCATAGGTGTGCCCGTGCCTGAATTCTGAGCCCGGCTTGCTGAAAGCCTCTGCTATCCTAGGAGTGAGTAGGGTCGCCCCCAGGGGAAGGTAGCCACCCGAGAACCCCTTGGCAATGGCCATGATGTCAGGAGCGACACCCCAATGCTCGCAGCCGAACATTCTCCCCGTCTTGCCGAACCCCGTCTGGACCTCGTCGAAGATGAGCAGAATGCCGTACCGGTCGCACAACTCGCGCAGACCCTGCAAGTAGCCGTCGGGCGGTACCGGATAGCCTGTGTTCGATCCCGCGATGGGGTCTACTATCACCGCCGCCACCGACTTGGGGCCCTCCCAGCGGATGACCTCCTCGGTTTGACGCAGACAGGCGATGCCGCAGGAAGAAGGCTCCAGACCCAGCTCGCAGCGATAGCAGTATGGGGGCATCACGTGGACGAAGCCTGGCGTGAGTGGGTGGAAGGGCTCCCGGAACCAGGGCAGCCCGGTGGCCGAAAGCCCCCCATAGGTCGCGCCATGGTAGCAGTAGCGCCGGGCCACGATCTTGTACCGGCTCCGCTCACCTTTCTCCCAGAAGTACTGCTTGGCCAACTTGATGGCCGTCTCGCACGCCTCCGATCCGTCGTTGACGAAGAACGTCACCGAGAGGTCCCCCGGCGCTATCTCCGCCAGCTTCTTGGCCAACCTGATCGCCGGAACCGTGAACCCGTCAACGTAGTTGGGGAAGAACTCCAGCTGGCTCATTTGCTCCTGCACCGCTCGAGCCACCTCGGGCCGGTTGTGGCCCGATATGGTCGTTAGGAGCGAAGCAAAGGTGTCCAGATACCGGTTGCCGTCTATGTCGTAGACGTAGCAGCCTTCGCCCCGGACAAAGATGTAGGGACGTTCTTTGCCCAGTTCCACGTTGTCGGCAAAGTTGGGCAGGATGTATCGGAGAGCGTCTCGCTTGAGTTCCTCGCTGTCCCAATCCTGGCTCGTCAAGGCTATCTCCTCAGGTCCCGCCGTCCCCAGAGGATCGGACCAATCCTCCGGGGACGGCCCTGCTACCGTAGCGGCGGTCGCCTGTCGGCTGCTCTGCTGGACGGGGGTCCGCCAGCAGAGTGAAGCGGCTTCTCTCTGTAAGGCGGGACCCATCCCCGCCGTTGGAGTGGCTCTGGGTCAGGCATGGTTACCCGTTCTTGGAACGACACTGGCGCGCTGGCCTGGGCTCTAGCCGCCCAGCGCCGCCAACACGCCGTCGAGCTCTGCCTGCACCGTCTCCCTCGTCTTGGCCAATACCTCCGCCGGTGTCCCCTGGCCGTGGATAGCGAAGTCGTAGGCGCGCGAGACCTCGGTGTTGTACATAGCCGCCACAGGCATGGCCGGCCACCAGCGCGCCGAGAGCATGGCATTGGTGAAGAACTCCTTGCCATACTCCTTGATCTGGCCCGCCATCTTCTCCTCGACCCAGCGGTCTATCCACTCCTCCACGATGGGGAGGTAGCAGCACGACTGCTCGGCGTGCAGGCCGCACTCCACCCCGTTGTCGACGGTGAAGTACTTGATGTACCGCCAGGCCCATTCTGGCTCCTTGGCCCCTTGCGGCACCGCCACGGCCCAGGATGGCTGGAACAGCTTCTCCTGCTCTGCGGGATCTCCTGTGAGCGAAGGCACATTGGTGAACCCATACCGGAGCCCCTCTACCTTCTCGTAGAAGTCAGCGTTCCACCAACCGCCATAGACCAGGCCCTGGGTATTCACGGTGAAGGGGTTCCCTGGAGATGAGTAGCCAGGAGCTGCCGACCAGAACGAACTCATCCGATCCACGTCCAGCTTCTCGACTTGAGCTACCTCCCACTCCAGGTCCTCGACATTGGGCGGATCATCGGCAGTGACGAGGTCGTTCTCCGCGTCGTAGAACTGCCCGCCCCGCATGAAGGCGAACAGAACGAAAGTGCTCGAGCTGGGGCTGTAGCCGATTCGCTGGATGTTGCCAGCGTCGTCCTTCAAGAGAATCTTGTCGGAGTGCGCCTCAAGCTCAGCGATGGTCCTGGGTGGCTGCTCTGGATCCAGCCCTACCTCTTCATAGACATTTTTGTTCCAGTAGAAGCCCATGGCATCGTAAGTGATGGGCATAGCATAGGCCCTGCCCCGCCAGATGTAGGAGTGCATCACACCATAGAGGAAGTCATCGGTGCTGAGCCCTGCGGCGGCAAACCACTCGTCCATGGGCAGCAGCACGCCGCGGTACGCTATGCTGACACCGTTGATGTAGTTGACGTACGTTATGTCGGGTGCCAACCCGCTGGCGATCTGAGTCAGCAGCTTCTCCTGGTGTTGCTGCGCGAATGACCATTCGAAAGTCACCTCGGGGTGATCCTCCCTGAACCAGTCGCTCGTATCCACCAGGATCTGATCGTAGTACTCGCCAAACTCCGGCATGAGAATCTGGACTACAGCCGATCGCGGGGCTGTTGTGGCCTCGACCACCACCGTTTCCTTGACGACCTTCTCGACCTCCACGGTCTCCTTGACTACCTTCTCCACCACCTGCGGCGTAGCGGCACAGGCGGAGAGCGCCGCCATTGCGCCTGCGGCACCCACGAGCCTAGACCCTCCGAGGACGAACGAACGCCGCGAGACCTTTCCTTCCTTGCTCATCTTTCCCTCCTCAATCGGCAGAGGCACGAGACCAGCGGAGAGCCGACAGCGCCATCTTACTCCATTACCGGCCGCAAGTGTGATGGTGCAGAGGTGACACAAGGGTGACAGAGACCTGATCCCCGTGGCGCAGTAGATCGATGACAGAAAGACGTGGAGATGCTATTCTTGCCTATGTTCCCGCCCATGCGGCCGTACTCGATGCGGCAAGCAACCGGTAACGCCTGTCGCCCCACGATTGATCAGAAGGGAAGCGGTGCTCATGTCTCGAGAGCTCGGCCAGCCCCGAAAGCGATCTGTCCCTGCGCTGCATGATGATGACCTGAGGCGTCCAGTCCTCAACTCCCTGCTTGTCACCCTGGCGCTGGCAGCCTTCCTTGGATGGTACGGACTGGTCAACGTGCCATCGGATGCGGCCCTGCTTGCCCTGGTTTCGTTGGGCTCCTTCCTGGCCGTGGCCGGCTACACCCTGCAGCAGCGTTCCCCGCAGCTGGCTGCCCTAGCTCTGTGCCTAGGGCTGGTGGCTCTGGTCTGCCTCGGCGTTCGCTTGGGTGAGCCCCGGTCGGCTCTCGCCTTCCTGACCCTGCCAGTGGTCATATCAGGAGTCCTCCTCCGCCCCGCCTGGGCCGCAGTCTGGGGTATCGGTACCGCGGCCGTGGCCAGCTTCGTCATGCGTCCCCACCCGGAGTGGCCGCTAATCCTTCTCCCCATCGCCACCGGCATCGTCACCTGGCTCGTCCTCCGCCCCCTCTACCACCTCCTCAACTGGTCCTGGCAGCGAAGCCTGGAGTCCACCGTCCTCGCCGAACAACTCCAGGACCAGCGCGGCAAGCTCAACCGCACCATCCGAGACCTCGACGCTTCCTACCAGCTCCTCCAGCAGACCAACTACGACCTGGCCTTAGCTCGAAATGAGGCCGACCTCCTCCGAGACCTGAGACACCGCTTCGCCACCAACCTCAGCCACGAACTGCGTACTCCCCTCAACATCATCCTCGGCTTTAGCAAGCTCATCTGCCGCAAGCCTCACCTCTACGGCTACACTTCCTGGAGCGAGGCCCTGATGCGCGACCTGGCCGAGATCCAAAGCAACGCCGCCTACCTCTCCCGCCTGGTGGACGATGTGGTGGACCTGGCCCGCATAGACGCGCTGGCCATGCCCATCCAACGCCAGCCCACCGGCCTGCAGCCTCTCATCCAGGACGTAGTCCAGGTGGTCAGCAGCTTGGCTCTGGAGAAGGGGCTCACCCTGGCCGTGGACCTGGCACCCGAGCTGCCCACTCTCCTGATAGACCCCCAGCGCATACGGCAGGTGCTGTTCAACCTCCTGGTCAATGCCATCCGCTTCACCGATCGGGGCTCGGTCACGGTGCGGGCCGCCCTAGAAGCGGGGGAAGTGGTGGTGAGCGTGACCGACACCGGCCGGGGCATCCCGGAGGCGGAACTGAGCACCATCTTCAACGAGTTCTATCAGGTCGGCCGGCCCAAAGAGGAACCGGAGGCGGGCAAGGGGCTGGGCCTGGCCATCGCCAAGCGTCTGGTGCAGCTTCATGGTGGGCGCATCTGGGCGGAGAGCGTCCTGGGTCAGGGAACTACCTTCACCTTCGCCCTCCCCGTCCAGGATAAGAGCACCGCTCGAGTGGGACAGGTCACCCCGCTGCCGGTGAGCCAGCCGCGGGAGAAGCCCAAGGTCCTGGTACTGGACGGTGAAGGCGGCTCCGCTGCCTACCTCAGCCGTCGCCTCGATGCCTATGACTTCATCACCGTCCGCAGCCGCGAGGAATTGGCCGCCGCCTCCGAGAGGCTACGCCCGGTGGCGGTCATCCTGGGCTCCGCCGAAGCGGACGGGTATTCCGGTGCCGAGCTCCTCCTCGACCTGCCCGAGGGCGCTTCCCTCATTCGGGCCAGCTTGCCCAGAAGAGAGTCCCTGGCCCAGGGGAGCGGATTCGCCGCCACCCTGGTGAAGCCCGTGTCGGAAGAGGACGTGATGGCGGTGCTGGCGGAGGTCTTGCCGCCAGGGCCAGCCGAGGCCAGCCTGCTGCTGGTTGACGATGACCGGGGATTTGTGCAGCTTCTCAGCCGCATGATCGAGTCAGCGAGCGATCGGCGCTACAGTCTTCAGTTTGCCTACAACGGCCGAGCAGCACTGGCCAAGTTGCGGCAATCCCCGCCGGATCTGGTCCTGCTCGATCTGGTCATGCCCGAGGTCAGCGGTTTCGAGGTACTCCGGCAGATGCGAACCGACCCCGGCCTGGAGCACATCCCTGTAGTGGCCGTGAGCGCCGCCACACCCGGCGAGGACCAGCTCACCACCGAAGGCGCAGCCTTCTCCCTGAGCAAGCGGGGCACGTTCCGTCCCGGGGAGCTGGTGGCTCTGCTGGAGACGTCCTTGCGCGGCTCTACCGCCCCGGCTCCGCCAGGCAACGGCGAAGAGCGGCAATGAAGGCTCCCTCCGATACTGGCTTGGTCAGGTAGGCATTGGCCCCCAGGATCGTCGTCAACTCGGGCTGCTCTACTACCGAACAGACTAGCACCGGGATGTTGGCCGTCTCCGGTTGCTGTCGCAGGTGCCTCAGTACGCTCCACCCGTCCAGGCGAGGCATCATTATGTCGAGGACGATCACGTCAGGGAGAGACTGGCGGGCCACTTCCGCCGTCACTCGGGGATCCGAGAGGCTGTGCACTCGCCAGCAACGGGCAGAGAGGTAGCGCCGGTAGAGCTCGATGGCGCCGGGGTTGTCCTCCACCACCAGCACCGACACCGGCCGCCCCCGCCGCAGGTGGAGGCTGATGGCCCAGCCATCCTCCGGCCCGCCCCCGAGGTGGCAACCAATGCCTTGGGAGAGGGCGATTCGTCGGGCGTCCGCCAGGCGGCGCTCCTGGGTGGCATCCACCCGACCTTGGAACCGCAGCTCCACCACCGCCTCCTCGGGGTCGCCGTCCCCGGCCATCGTCAGCTCGACGTGGCCGGAGCTGGCCTGAGCGGCACAGCAGAGCAGCTGGACCAACACCTGGCGGAGCATGCTGGCGTCGGCCAGGACGTAGTCGTCAGCGGTGCCGGGGGCTGGGGCTTCCACTGCCTTCCCCAGCTCTTCCGCCAGGGGCTGCACCACCGCCAGGGCCTCGGCTATCGCCTCGGCCAGGCTCACCTGTCCCGGACTGCTGACCAGGGCCAGCAACTCGTCGCTCAGGGTATCATCTGCCGACGCGAGAGCCCCCACGTCCTTCCCCGACCGGGCCCAGGACGTCAGGACCTCGGCCAGCTTGGCCTCGGCCTCCTCCAGGTCCCGGAAGACTTGCCGGCGCCCGATAGACAGCTCGTCCTCGATGCGAGAGATGCGCATGCGCTCCAGGTAGCGCAGCCTGAGTACGTCATAGCTGCGGGCGCCGGGGGAGCCAAAGGGCAACGGCCGGGCTGGACGCAACGAGTCGAGCGCCTCCAGAAGCAACGACCGCGTGGCTTCCGCCCGCTCGTCCACAGCCAGGGTAGCCTGGACGCCGGGGAAATGCTCGACGAGGCGGGCCTGCGCCAGCTGCACGTTGTCGTACAGCGCCAGCAACGCCTGGTGAACGGTATCCCGGTCGAGCGGCTCCGACACCGGTTCCCCCTTGCCCACGTGACGGTATTGTCGCACATAAGGGGAAGAAAGGCGACAGTAACCGCCCGCCGGTGACGTGCCCCGGTCAGCTACATTGGGGGAGTCAGAAGTCGCGGAACTCCTGGCACACGGGGACGCTGGAACAGGGATAGCCGTCGGTGATCCAGGACTGGATCACCGACGGCCGACAAGTCGGGGTGACGAACAGCGCCAGCCTGGTGACGAAGGCCCGGTCCGGCCAGAGGCACGTCGGGGGGTGGCACCGTCCTTCATCTCCGACAAGCGCGAGCCCGTCGGGCATGCCGCTTAGTGCACGGAGAGCCGTGCCGCCAAATAGTCGAGGAACTCAGGGTCCAGCGGCTGCGGTTGTACTTGCAGCCCGTTCTCGGTGGTGGAGATGCGCAGCACGGGCTTGCGCACCCACTTGGCACCCAAGCCGAGAATGCCACCCTCCTTCCGCTTTTGGTAGAACATGAGCGAATCGCCCACCAATTCGATGTCGAACCTCTGCGCGTCCAGGCGTGCTCGGGCTTCCGTCCGGAACTGCTCCAGCGTCCCGCGGCTGGCCCAAGCATTGACCTTGCCCAGGCTATCCTCCATGTGGACCTCCCATGGCGGAGCATCGGCACGCCGCAGTTGTGCGATAGCCGTAGCCTCCGCCCGCTGCTGAAATGTTCCCGGCGTGCCCTGCGGCTATCTTGGTTCGCCCTTAGTCTAGCACATATTCTGTTGTTTGGTTCAAGTCTCCTGCCTGCCGGCAGACTCTGGCGGCACCCGCTCCCTCTACCACCATCATGTGGCAGCCACAACCACGAAGCCTATCGCCCCGCGGAGCTGGCACGCCGTCACACCCCCTTCTGCTCCAGCCGGAAACCGTGCCCCCGAACCGTCAGAACGTAACTGTGGTCGGGGTCCACCTCTGCCAGTCGTTCCCGAAGGCGCCGCACCAGGGCATCGATGGCCTGCTCCGTGATGCCCTCCTCCGCCTCGCCCGGCCAGACAGCCGCCATGACCTCGTCCCGGGAGCACACCGCGCCCTTGGCCTCCACCAACAACTGGAGCAGCCGGAACTGCGCCTGGGACAGCGGAGGCTCCAGCTCACAGCCACTCACCCAGACCCGCCGGGACTGGGGATCCAGCTTGAGGCCCGGCTCCAGAGCACCGCCGAAAATGAGGGGCATCGTCCGCCCTGCATCCACGAAAGTCAGGGTTACTACCAGAGCCAGGTGTATCTCGTCGCCGTCCGTCAGCACGCGCTCCGAGTCCAGAAGCTGGCCGTTCACGTACGTGCCGTTCTTACTCCCCAGATCGCGCAAGTGGTACCGCCCATCCCGACGGCTGATCTCGGCGTGGCTGCTGGAAATGCGGCGATCCGGTATGCAGACATCGGCCTCCGGACTGCGGCCAATGACGATCCTGTCCCGCACCAGCGGCCAGCGTCGACCGCGCTCGGGCCCCTCCTTCACTATCAGGATGGCATCGTCCTCCATCGCCGACCCCCTCTTCGTACCCCCCATTGTCCCGCAAGCCGCCCTCCGGGACAAAGTGAGGGGCAGGCTGCAGCTAGCAGGGAGAACGACCGCAACGCCGTTGCAGGAGACGGTCGCTACCTCATGCGCCCCGTTCCGTACATAGGGCTTTCTCAAAGTCCTGGGGCAGGCCACTAGAGATGACTACCGGAGGATACTGCGGGCGAACACGAGGTTCGCCCCTACGGCTGGGGCTTTCTCACAGTCCTGCGGCAAGCCACCAGAGATGGCTATCGGAGCCAGGCTGGGCGCTATCCGGACGCTGCATCGCTTCTGTTCCCTGTCTGGTCGCTGGCTGGCAGTGGTTCCTGGCCCGCGCCAGATGGCGGCTCGCCCAACGCTAGCTCAACTCTGAGAAAGCCCTAAATCCCCTACCCGTCCTATTGACACCGACGCCGCGGCTGCGATAGGCTTCGATGTGAGTTGCGGGCGCGGGAGGAGAAGCGGGTGGCCCGGGTTCTGGATGGGAGCATTGTCCTGCATTCCCGGTACAGGATAACGGAGCTCGTCGCCCAAGGGGGCATGGGCGCGGTGTACCGGGCGGATGACCTGCGCCTCAGCGGCCGCGAGTGCGCCCTCAAGGAGATTATGTGCCCTGAGGACGGGCTCACCGATCCTGAAGATGCCCGGGAGCAGTTCTACCGGGAGGCCAGCACCCTGGCCCGTCTCGACCACCCCAACCTGCCCAAGGTGTCCGATCACTTCTCCGAGAATGACCGCGACTACCTGGTAATGGACTTTGTCCCCGGTCCGGACTTGCAGACCATCGTAGACAAGGCTAACGCCGAGGGCAGGCGCCTGAGCGAGAAGCAAGTTCTCGAGTGGGCAGAGCAGCTTTGTGATGCCCTTGAGTACCTGCATTCACAGGAGCCACCCGTGCTCCACCGAGACATCAAGCCCGCCAACATCCGCCTGACCGCCAGCGGGTTGGTGAAGCTGGTGGACTTCGGGCTGGTCAAGCTCATGGCCCCCGACCAGACCCGTACTGTCACTGTGGTGCACGGACGGGGCACCGCCAGCTACACTCCCCTGGAGCAGTACGGCGGAGAGACGGGGCACACCGACACTAGGGCCGACATCTACGGCCTGGGCGCTACCCTGTATCACCTGCTCACCGGCCAGCCCCCGCTTCCTGCCAAGGACCGTTTCCTGCGCCCCGATGCCCTGCCGCCCCCCCAGGAACTCAACCCGAGCTTATCCGAGCGCACCGATGCCGCCATCTGCTGGGCCCTGGCGATGCACCCGGACGACCGGCCCTCTTCCATCGCCCAGTTCCGAGCCGCACTCTTGGGCCGCGGCGCCCTGCCGGGCAGCTCCGACTGGCGTGCCGCCCTGCGCTCCAACGCGCTCCTGCTCCTCCTGGCGCTCCTCTTGCTGGCCGCAGCAACCTACCTCACCTATTGGCCGCCGCCACGCTTCACCGGGATGCCGTGACGAAACCTAGCCCTGGCACCAGCGCCGCCACCCCTGCCACCGCCAGCGCCGCCACCCCCGGCGGCCATCCTGGCACCGCCAACGGGCCCAACCACCCCAACAGATAGCCACAGTAGGCGGCCAGTCCGAAGATCACGCTCCACAGCGTCATCCTCATCCTGCGCTCGGGCGAGCGCAGTCGGCGCCCGAGCGCCAGGTTCAGCCCCGCACCTCCGGCGGCGATACCCGCCAGCGCCCAGGCCAGCAAGCCCCGATCCGCCAACGCCCCGGCCGCGCCGAGGAGTCTCTGAACCTGCGGCTCCGACGCGCGAACGCCGCTCGTGTCTGGAGTGGGTGCACCGGTCGCAGTGGATTGGACAACCGGCTCCGAAGTGGGCGTCTCGGTCGGCTCAGGGGTGGGAGTGGGCGGCACGATAGTGGCGAAGGTGGCAGGCTCGTCGCCCCGAATGGACACCACCAGCGTGGTGCTGGCGGTGCCAGTGCTTGTGCTGGCGCTGACCTCCAGCTCACCCCTCCGTTCCAGCCTGATGCTCGTCTCCGCCACCCCACCTACCGTGGTCACCTTACGCCGAGGTAGCTCCAGGCTCTCTGAGGGGTAGTAGAGCCGAAACTCCACCGGCGTCTCATCCGGCACCGGGTTGCCATTGCGGTCCAGGATGACGCCCGTGCGCACGGTGATGACGCTGTCTACCTTCACCCCCACCGGCTGGCCTCCCTCCGCCTCTGAAGCACCGACGATGCTCAGCTCGATCACCTGGTCCGGATCCGGCTCCAGCTGCACAATGAGCTCGTAGTTGACCGCCTGCACGTCCACTGGGGGCTTCCCGCGGAGGGGCAGCTCCCGAAATAGGGCCCGGGCACCCGCCTCCAAGGAGGACTCGGTCTTGCCATACAGCGCGTAGTACGCAGTCAGCTTGCTGACCTCGGTGGTGTCCAAGAAGCAGGGGGCAGCAAGGGCGAAGACGACTAGCCGCTTGTTGCGCATCCAGTCCGACCGCTGCTTGAGGAACTGCCGGATCGCGTCCGAGCTGGGGTGCTCGGCCACGTCCACCTCTCGCATGAGGAAGATGATCCACTGGGAGTCCTGCAACCAGCCGCTCAGTGCAGCCTGGGCCGGGCTTAGCTCCTTCCCCGCCTCCTCGGCTTCCAGGAGTTCCTTGAGGGCCTGGAAGGTGAAACTGCGGATATTCACGCCCAAGACTTGACCGCTTCCGCTTGGACCATATAGGCGCACGATGGTGCTCTCGAAGGCTTCCTGGCTCACGTCCTGGAAGGCAGCACACCCGACGCACTCGGAGACCGGCCGAACGTCAGTGAAAATGAGCATGCTCTCATCCCGCAGCGGCGGGCCCGACAGGCGATCGGCCAGCTCATCGGCACCCGGGTATATCAGGGTGATAGCCTCGCGGGCGATCTCGGCTACCTCGGCCGTCCGAGCCGGCGGCAGCTCGGGGAAACGCACGACAGCCTGCAGCGAGAATTCGTCGTACAGCCGGAACTTCAGCCGCATGATCCGCTGCAGGGAATCGTCTACCCGAGCGCGGAAGGCAGGATCGGTCTCGTACTTCTCGGCGAAGTACTGGAGGGTATCCCTGATGTTGGCTGCCTGGATCTCCCAGTCGTCCTCCAGGGCGAAATCAGCCACGAAGATGAGGTCATTCCCAGCCATCAAGGCTTCCTGGGCGATGCTCCTGTGAGGGAAGGACCTACCCTGGGCGTCGTAGAACTTGCGCACGGCCGGCAGGCCCAGCGGTCCACTCACTAGCAGGCCCTCCCGCCGCCAGGACTGGAACTCGGGAAGCGCCATCAGCGCCGACAACCCGTCGGCATCAAGGCCGATGGGCCGGGTGAGCTGACGTATGTTGCCCTGGAAGCCGCGGTAACGTATGAGAGGACTGGTCATCATCCCGTCAACCACGGCCCCGGCATCCCCCTCCTCGGCGGCGGTGAGGGCGAAGAAGGGAGCCAGCTCCATGTGCCGCAACTCCTGCAGGCTCTTGTGCACTGTGGCCACTTCCTCTGTGGCCTTCCGGTCACTGCTTCCCAGGCCGGGGAAGTGCTTGGCCACCGTCAGCACCATGCCACCCGACCCCTCGTGCACACCGCGGACGTAGGCCCTCCCCATCTCGGCCACCCAGAAAGGATCGCCTCCGAAGGAGCGCACTCCGATGTCGCCCGGCATGCCGGGCCGCGTGCGCTGCAGCACGTCCGCGCTCGGCCCCAGGAGAAAGTTCACCCCGAGCGCCGCTAACTCTGACCCAACGATGCTGCCCACTCTGTAGGCGTTCTCCACCCGCCACGTGGCGCCGACCGACATGGCACTGGGCAGCTCCGTCAGCCCGCTGCGGATGTCAGTGTGAGGATAGCCATCGCCGTCCTGTTCCACAGCGATGAACAGGGGGATGGGATGCACGTTGGCGGGGTACATCGGCACCGGCGTGGCAGTGGGCCGAGGGACCGATTGCTCTGCCTCCCGCTGGATGTTGGGTCGAACGGTGGGCGTCGGGGTGCGGCCCGGCCCCTCCAAGGCCAGCGACTGAAGCTGCCTGGCCAAATCCCGGACCTGGGCAGCGGCGTTGCCGCCGTTGTCTATGTTGCCCCGCTCGGCAGATAGAACCACGCCGCCGATGCGATAGCGCTGGATGAGTTCAGCTATTGCGGTGGACTTGTCTACGTTCGATCCGTGGAAGGCGACGAGGAAGAGCTGGCCTACCTTCTCCCTGGTCGAGAGGCCAGCGATGAACTCGAGGACGGGGTCCTCCTCAGCGCCGGCAGGCATCGTTGCGAGCGGGGAGAGGATAAGGGCCACCACCAGGAACAGCCCCGGCAGACACAGTCGCTTCGCCACGGACCCAGTATAGCACGGCAGAGGGGAGAGGGGGAGACAGGGTGAAGGGGAGACACGGAGACGGGGTGAGGGAGAGACGGGGAGATGGTAGAGGCGAATACTGAAGTAACGTCTCCGCGTCTCCCCTTCTCCCCGTCTCCGCGTCTCCCCGTCTCCCCGTCTCCCCGTCTCCGCGTCTCCCCCTCTCCCCCTCCCGCGCTTCAGCAGCCGGCCACGCGGCAGTAACGCTCCCCCACCGCGTCCCAGTTCACGATATCCCACAGCGCCTTCACGAAATCGGCGCGGGCGTTCCTGTACTTGAGATAGTAGGCGTGCTCCCAGGCATCGAACACCAGCAGCGGCTGGGCACCCCACTGGGTCAGGTTCTGATGCTTCTCCGCCTGCAAGACGACCAGCTTACCGTCCATGGGCCGGTAGGCGAGGATACCCCAGCCGCTGGCCTCCACCTCTATGGTGGCGGCGGTCAGCTGAGCCTTGAAAGCATCGAAGCTGCCAAAGTCGCGCTCAATCGCTTCCGCTAGGTGCCCGGAGGGCTGACCCTTGGCCTGATCCTTCGGGGTCAGGTTCTCCCAGAACAGCGTGTGCAGAATGTGGCCCGAGCCGTGGAAGGCGGCGTTCTTCTCCCAGTACTTGATGAGCGAGTAATCACCGGACTGGCGGGCCTTGGCCAACTCCTCTTCCGCCTTGTTCAGGCCGGAGACGTACGCCTGGTGATGCTTGTCGTGATGCAGACGAAGAGTCTCCTCGTCAATCACTGGCTCCAGGGCATTGTAGTCATAGGGCAGGGGCGGCAATTCGTGCGGCATCTCACTAACCTCCAAGGAATGTGCTGACCCTGGCGCGGTGGGCGTCCGCCGCATCCGCGCCAGCTAACCGCCAAAGTCTAGACGCCCAACGCAGACGTGTAAAGCCCAGTCCCACCTCGGTTAGCGGTTTCTCACAGTCGAGCCAGCGTTGGGCGAGCTGCCATCTGGCGCGGGCCAGGAACCACTGCCAGCCAGCAGGCAGGGAACAGAAGCGATGCAGCGCCCGATAGCGCCCAGCCTGGCTCCGGCAGTCATCTGTGGTGGCCCGCCGCAGCACTTCGACCACGCCCTAGCCGTAGGGGCGAACCTTGTGTTCGCCCGCAGTATTCTCCGCTAGTCATCTCTGGTGGCTTGCCACAAGACTCTGGCAACGCCCTAGCCGTAGGGGCGAACCTCGTGTTCGTCCGCAGTATTCGCCGATAGTCATCTCCGGTGGCCTGCCCCAGGACTTTGAGAAAGCCCTAGACCTAGGTTGCATCGTCTAGTCGCCTGCTGGGCCAGGCCACCTAGATGCCCAGGCAGGATGCGATGGTCCGCAACTGAGGCAGGACGCCGCGATGGCCCCACGCCACATTCAGCCAGGGGCGTGGAGATCCGAACAACGTAGGCATCCCGAGGCCGCAGACGTGCCCCCTAGGGCGTGCACTTGCCAGCCCTCACCCGCAGCCGTATACTCGGCTCACCCGACCTAAAGAGGCGCGGCTCTACGGGCGAGTCTCTGCCTCCAGACGACGTGGTTTCGCGTGCAACGGGGCGACCCTGAGTCGCCCCGCTTTGTCATTAATGAACTGGTGTACGGAAGTGGGGCCGGGCGACCGGCCCTCTCGGACACGCATCGAGGAGGAACGACGATGGGCCAGACGGACGCGAAGCTCAATGTGCTCCTGATAGGCGGGGGCATGATCTCCGAGGAAGTGGTGCTTCCCACCGTCTTTCAGGAGCAACGAGAGGGCAGAGTGGCGAACGTGCTCGTCGCCAGTCGGCGGGCGGCCACCATCCAACACCTTCGTCAGGTCTTCGCTGGCCGCACCTTCAGCGGCTATCCTGACCCGGACACCGCGCCTCTGGAGGAAAGCCGCCCAGAGGCTTTCCGAGAGGCCTTGTCTCAGCTCCAGCAGCCGGCCGCCGTCATCGTGGCCACTCCCGATCACCTTCACACGCCCATGATCGTGGCGGCCATCGAGGCCGGCTTCGACGTGGTGGTAGAGAAGCCCCTGTGCCTCAAGGTGGACGAAGCCTGGCAGATCCAGGAACTAGCTTACCAGAAGGGTGCCTACGTCTACACCGACTACCACAAGCGCCACGACCGGGCCGTGCGGGCCCTTCGCTACCGCTACCGCCAGGGCTGGTTGGGCGAGATGCTCCATGGGCACGCCTGGATCGAGGAGCGCCGGGAGATCCCGCTAGATCACTTCCGCCTCTGGGCCCACAACAGCTCTCCCTTCGAGTACGTGGGAGTGCACTACGTGGACGTCTATTACTTCGTCACCGGGCTCAAGCCCAAGAGGCTGGTTGCCTTCGGCCAGAAGAAATTCCTCCCCCAGCACGGCAGCGATGCATTCGATGCCGTGCAGGCCACCATCGAGTGGGAAGATGGCTCCGTCCTTTGGGTGCAGACAGCCTGGGTCAACACCCAGAAGAACAGCGCCCTTACCAACCAGGGCCTGCAGGTGCTGGGGACCGAGGGCGAGTACTGGGCCGACCACAAGGACCGTAACCTTCACTTTGCCACCGAGCGGGGCGGCTACGAGGACTATAACCCCAACTTCTTCAAGGCCTACGACTCCTGGGACCACCCGGGAGATGTGGACTGGGTTGGCTATGGCTACGAGAGCATCGTCCAAGGGCTCAACGACATCCGCCGCCTGTACCTGGCCTCCGAGGGTCTGCAAGGCGAGGAGAGGCTGGCCCGCAGACGCCAGCTGATTGCCGCGCTGGCGGAAAGCCGGCCACTCCCAGAGCAAGCCCTCATCGGCACAGCCGTCAATGAGGCCGTCCGCCTCAGCATAGCCAACGGCAGCGCCTATGTGGGCTTCGACGACCGCCTCTACCCAGTGCTACTATAGAGGGCAATTCACCGCCAGGATTGCGGAGACCGCAGAGAACAGATGAAAACGAACGGGGGGCGGCTGTTGCGCCCAGGGCACGAGAGCAGCACCAGCGTATCGTGGGGACAATCCCATTCAGTTGTTCTCTGTGCTCTCTGCGGCCTCTGCGGTGAGATCTACCGTCCCCAAGGAGCGAGAGAGCATGGCAGGTTCGGCCTTCGACCTCACCCCGCGGGAAGTGCCGCGGGTGAACACGCCCTACCGACGCATCGGCACCAAGATCCCTGTTCCCGAGTCCCTCGAGACGCTGGAGACACTGCGACGCTACGAGCCCGTGGCCATGACCGGCCAGCCGCCCATCGTCTGGCATCGGGCCGAAGGCTGCCAGGTCTACGATCCCTACGGCAACATGTGGCTGGACCTCAGCAGCGGCGTACTGGTCACCAACGCCGGTCACGGTGCTCCCGAGATCAGGCAAGCTATCATTGACCAGGCGAACGCCAGCCTCCTCCATAATTACTGTTTCCCCAGCGAGCAGCGGGCCCTTCTGGCCAAGACCCTCGCGGGCCTGGCCCCCGCCGGGCTGGACAAGGTCTTCCTGCTCACCACCGGCTCAGAGGCCATAGAGAACTCCCTCAAATTGGCCCGCACCTGGGGCCGACGGCAGGGCGAGGCCAAAGTCGGCATCGTGAGCTTCGAGCGCGCCTTTCACGGGCGCACTCTGGGCGCCCAGCAGGCCGGTGGCATCCCTTCGCTCAAGGAGTGGATCGTCAACCTGGACCCGGGCTTCTACCAGGTGCCTTTCCCTGACGGCTTCCGCACCGAAGACACTAGCTTCGAGCTGTTTCTGAACACCCTCGAGCGCCAGGGCGCTACCCCAGACAAAGTGGCCGCCGTCATAACCGAGAGCTTCCAGGGTGGTGGAGCCGACTTCGCCCCGGTGGAGTACATGCAGGCTCTGCGTCACTGGTGCGATGAGCACCACATCCTTCTCATCGCCGACGAGGTACAGGCCGGGTTTGGGCGCAGCGGCAAGTTCTGGGCCTTCGAGCACTACGGCATCGTCCCCGATCTAATCGTCTGCGGCAAAGGCATCTCCAGCTCGCTGCCCCTGGCGGCCGTCATCGGCCGTCCCGAGATTCTGGATCAGTACCCCCCGGGGTCCATGACCAGCACCCACACTGGCAACCCGGTGGCCTGCATGGCTGCCATCGCCAACATCAAGCGCTTGCTGGACCTCAAGCTCACCGAGCGAGCCGCCCAACGAGGCGAGACCCTGTTCCGGCACCTGGAGGCGCTGCAAGCGAAGTTCGACCGCGTCATCGGGGTCATCCACGGCAAGGGACTGGTGGCCGGCATCCAGATCGTCAGGCCAGGCACCAAAGACCCCGACACCGACCTGGCCCACAAGATCGTGGAGAAGTCGTACCAGAAGGGCCTGCTGTTCTTCGCCCCTGTGGGCTACGGCGCGGCCACGGTGAAGATCGCCCCGCCGCTGGTGATCTCGAACGACATGCTGGACGACGCCTTCGTGGCTTTGAACGAGGCCTTTGCCGAAGCAATCGACGAACTGGGACGATAGCGCCTGGCGGCTCGCCGCCCCGCTTCTCAGCCCCCTGGCCGCAACCTGGGCTCCGGCGTCGGGCCGCCCAAGGGGAGATCTCCATCTAGGAGCAAGACACGAACCAGCACCCAGGGCCACGCCATGCCGCCCAGACCTCCCTCGAGGGGTCCGCGTCCCCAGACGCGGAGCCACCCCGAGCCGCGGTGCACCTCACCTCGGGACCCAGGGCTGTAGAGCCACGCCATCCCGCCCAGGCCTCACTCGAGGAGTCCGCGTCCGCAGACGCGGAGCCACCCCGAGCCGGGGTGCATCTCACCTCGGGACCCAGGGCTGTAGAGCCACGTCGTCCCGCCCAAACCTCCCTCGAGGAGTCCGCGTCCCCAGACGCGGCACCTCCCCGAGCCGCGGTGCACCTCACCTCGGGACCCAGGGCTGTAGAGCCACGTCGTCCCGCCCAGACCTCACTCGAGGAGTCCGCGTCCCCAGACGCGGAGCCATCCCGAGCGGAGGTGCACCTCACCTCGGGACCGAGGGCTGTAGGGTCTTGCGCACCGCTCCTGCGGCCATCCGCGTCGCACACCCACCCTCGTGGCAACATACACCGAAAGCGCCGTTCTTTCCCTATGGACGATGATGTGTTACTATAACTGGGCTCTGCCGCCAACGAGGGCAGAGCCTATCAGACAGTTGTCCACTGCACGACCAGCGATCTTCCGGACTGACATCCGAAAGGCCAGGAAAGTACAGGGGCACAGCTCAAAGGGAGGCCATAAGGATGGCAGATCGAGTCAAGGGTACAGTCAAGTGGTTCAATCGGGACAAGGGCTACGGCTTCATCACCCGCGAGGATGGGGAGAAGGACGTCTTCGTCCATTACTCCGCTATCCAGGGCCAGGGCATTAGGAACCTGGACGAGGGTGATTCGGTAGAGTTCGACGTAGAATCCTCGCCCAAGGGCCCGCAGGCGGCGCGCGTCAGCATAGTCCGCTAAAGGCCTGTTCCAGGTCGAGCACCCACCCCCGGTTCGCGATGAGCCGGGGGTTTCCCTTTGTCCCCGTTCCCGAAGCCAGCGCCGAGATGGCGTTGAGGCCGTGGCGGTTCCCCCCGATCGCCGGAGCACGGCGCCCGGGCACGGCATTGGGCCTGGGGGACTGGACCATCTCGTCCTACCAATCGGCCTCGATGAGTGGTAGTATCGCCGCCAGCAGCGTCCTGTTCCGCAGGAGAGGGGCTGGTGCAACCTGAGCCAGGAGATCCCGCTGTTGAGGTTCGGCGCGGGGACGTGATCCGCGCTCTACGAGCCGTGGGAGTGAGCCCGGGGGATACCGTGTTCTTTCACAGCTCCCTCCGCAGCATGGGAACCGTGATCGGCGGCCCGGATACCGTGGTCGCTGGCTTCCTCGATGCGGTCGCTCCCGGCGGGACCGTGGCCGTCCCTACCCTCTCCCAGCGCGACGGGGACCGGCGGTTCGAGACGTGGGACATCCGCCGCTCGCCCTCGGATGTGGGCCTGATCACCGAAACCCTCCGCCTTCGGCCCGACGCCGTCCGCAGCGACCACCCCACCCACTCCGTAGCCGCTATCGGGGCTAGAGCCGTCGAGCTCACCCGCGACCACGCCCGGACCCGCGGACGCCCGAGTCCGTGGGGAGAGGCTGCCTTCGCCTCCGGGAGCCCCTGGGACAAGCTCTACCTTTGGGATGCCCTGATCCTGTTCATTGGGGTGGACTTCAGAGTCAACACCATGATGCACTACGTCCAGAGCCTCGTCGTGGAGCGGGCGGTGCGCCCACTGCCCGAGGGCAAGCGGGCGAGCCTCCTCGCTCAGGTGCAGGGCTGGCGCAAGCCGGGCGTCTGGCCCTACTACAAGGACGCCCTGATGGAGCCGCTGCGGCGAGAGGCCGGCCTGATCGCCTACGGCAAGTTGGGCTCGGCTACCCTGAGGTGCATCCATGCCCGTCCTGTGGTGGATCACGCCCTGTCCGTGCTCGAGGCTCGTCCTGAGGAGTGGTTCGACTCGGCATTCCTGGGCTGGTATGCAGCGGCCCTGGGAGGTGGACCGGAATGAGATGGCTGGACACCCACGTTCACGTCAGTGATACCGCCCCAGACGGCAGCTCCAGGGGAGACATTCTCCCCGACCTGCTGGCCGTTCTGGACCGCGACGAGGCCGACCTCCGCTTTGTCGTCAGTTGCGACTCACCCGCAGTGGGACGGATGCGCACCGATGCGGACTGGCTGGAGCGGGGCAACCGCTTCCTGCACGACCTGTGCACCCGCTCTGGTGGTCGCCTCTACGGCGCCTGCCTGGTGAGCCCCCAGTTCCCCGAGGAATCGCAGCGGGTCCTCCGGCTGGCGGCCGAGGAGTGGGGGTTCGTCCAGTACGGCGAGGTGCTGGTGGACGTGGTCGAGGCCGGTCTGACCCGGCCCGAGGTGATGACCTCCGTCGAACAGGCCACCGGCTACGGCCTGCCCATCCACGTCCACGTCTCCACCAACTACGAGACCGGCATAGGTCACATGGCCCAGCTCCTCGCCCTGGCCCAGGCCCTTCCCCACGCCCGCTACCTGGTGGCCCACGCCATCGGCGGCCGCATGTCCGACTACTACATCGACCAGTTGGCTCCCCGTCTGGCCCGAGGAGAGAACTTCTGGGTAGAGATCCGCGATTTCAACAACATCGCTGCCCTCTCCCGGGCGCTGCGGGAGATCGGATCGGAGCGGCTAGTGGCCGGCACCGACTGGACCAACCGAGTGGGGCCACCATACTTGCCCTACGGCGTGCTCTTCGACGTGCCGGACAACACCTCTCCCATGGGCAGGCGGCAGATCCGCTCGGTGGAGGACGTGCCCTACACGCCCAGCGTGGCGGCGCTGGTGGGCTTCCTAGAGGAAGCAGGAGCTACCGCTGCCCAGATTGAGCGGATCGGCTGGCGCAACGCCGCCGAGCTGTACGGGCTCGACTGGGAGAAGGCATAGGCGACCGGGGTCGGCACAGCTGGGGGGTACCCTCGGGCACAGGTTCGTGCTCCCGCCCGGGCCGACCCTACGGGTGGCAAGGCGCTACCCCACCCGGCACGAGCGGCCTGTTGCCGCCGCCTCCTCCATGGCCAGAAGCACCCGCAGACAGGCCAGGCCGTCGGCGAGGTCTGGAGTTGGGTGCACACGGTCCAGGATGCAGTCCACGAAGTAGCAGGTCGAGTCGGTCCACCAGTGGCTCATGTGGCCGCGGTGATCCAGGTAGCCGTAAGTGTAGTTAAGGGTGCGGCTTCTGCCGGTGTGCAGCCACATGTCGTGCGGGTGCATCTGCACCTCGAGCAGCCCTCGCACGCCCAGGAGGCGCAGCCGGAAGTCAATGTCTGGACCGTAGGCCTCGGGAAAGGCCCAGCTCGATCCCAGGAAGGCGTGGCCGCCGTTGCTCAGCTCCGCCACGAAGAGCGCCGTGTCGCTGGTGGGCAGACCTCGTGCGGCCAACAGCTTCCGCGTCTCGTAGCCCCTCACCTCCACTATCTCCAGGCCGGTTACGTAACGAAGCGTGTCCACGCAGTGGCTGAGCAAGAACCAAACAGGCGAGGTCTCCGCGGCCCAGGAAAGCGTGTTCGTCTTGCCGATGCGCTCGTTGAGCTCGACATAGGCATCGGCGATCTCCCCGATCGCACCCTCCTCGAGGACCGCCCGGCGAGCTGCCTGGACGCGGTCGCGCCGACGGTTGCCGAAGTTCACCATGACCTCTCGGCCGGTTCGACTGGCCGCTTCCTCGATGGCCAGTGCATCCTCCATGGTGGTGGCCAGAGGCTTCTCGCAGAGCACGTGCTTACCCGCCTCCAGACAGGCCACAGCCGGAGCCCGGTGGAAGCGGTCCGGCGTGGCCACGGCCACGGCGTCTAGCTGCTCTTCTGCCAGCATGGCTCGATAGTCAGTGTGTGCAGCCGCTCCCCACTGCTCCGCCAGCGCCTGGGCCCTGGCCCGGTCCATGTCGCATACGGCCACCAGCCGTGAGCGCTCGTACTCGGCGAAGGTGCGGGCGTACCACCGGCCCATGGTCCCGGCGCCGATCAGTCCCATACGTAACACAGGTGTCCTCCTCAGCGGGCAGCCCATCGTGAATCGCCAGGCCCTGCTATGCGAAGGCGACAGGAAGCAGCCCCCTGTTGCCCCCCCAGTGCGTCAGCGCCGCCTTCTCTCCTCAAGTGTCGTTCGTCAGGCCCCCGTCGGATGCGGAGGCCTTCGCTTCAGTCGTCGATGGTCACGCTCTCGTTGACCGGTATGGGCTCAGGGCCAACGGCGACCCGCACCACCGCCCCATGGATGGTGCGGGCGTCATCCGAGGCCAGAAACAGGGCCAGCCGGGCGACCTCGATGGGCTGGGGCAAGAGGGCCGGGTCCTCGAGAGGATACCGGCGGGCCCGCAGGACCGTGGCTACCGGGCCCGGGGCGATGGTATTCACCGAGATGCCATAGGGGCCCACCTCCTGGGCCACCGAGTCGGCGAAGCCGATGACAGCATGCTTGGCCGCGCTGTACGCGGATCGGCGTACCGAACCGCGGAGAGCCGACATGGAGGCGACGTTGATGATGCGGCCGCTGCGGCGGGCGATCATCATCGGCAGGACGGCCTGAGTGCAGAGGAATACCCCCTTGATGTTGACGTCGAAAGTCAGGTCCCAGTCTTCCTCAGTTATGTCGAGCACGAGCTTGTGCCGCGTCACCCCCGCGTTGTTGACCAACACGTCTATTTGGCCGAAGTGGTCCTGCGTCACCTGGGCCAGGCGGACCGTGTCCTCCTTCTTGGTCACGTCAGTTGGCACGGCCAGGGCTTCAGCGCCCCCCTGTCTCAGATCGGCAGCAGCTGCCTCCAGGTCGTCTCTGCTGCGCGCCGCCAGCACCACCTTGGCGCCCTCCTGAGCGAAGAGCCTGGCAGTTGCCAGGCCAATGCCCCGGCTGGCCCCAGTCACTATGGCCACCCGCCCTTCCAGCTTCATGAAACCTCCCTGATGCCACGTGGGGGCAGAGTGCGAACGCACACCACCATCGGCTGCCCCCGGGGTTGTGTGGAAACCATCATAGCATGTCACGGCAGGTACCCGTCCAGGCGTCAACCCCCCATCCGCTGGGAGCTTGCCCCCGAGCACCCGGCTCGTGCCCTCGACCAGACGCGGCCGTCCTCGTCCCAGCTCTTGCGCCAGACTGAGTCTGATGCAGCCGCATCCCCTCCCCAGGCACAGGTCACACGCTCGCGTCCGCCGCCCGACATATCTCACCGCTTCGGTGTATAATTGAGGCTATCGTGACCGCTGCGCCGCTGGTCGTCCGAGAGCGGTCGGTGGCTTCGCATATCACAGAAAGGTGAGATGGTGTGAGACTCAAGAGCGCATGGTACTTCGCGATCCTGACCCTGGCTGTCGCCGCCGTGGTGGCCTGCGCCGCGGTTGCGCCTGAGGTCGCCAGCCAAGCCTCGCTGCCGACATTGACCCCCACCGCCGTGTCGGAACCGGTCCCAGTTCCCGACCTGCCCGCGTGCGACCTGGAACCGATCGCGGTGCCCACCCTGCCGGCCGAGATCCCCGGCTACACTGAGCTGGACCCGGCCACCGGGCTCCACGTAACGGGCAAGGTGCAGGTGGTGGACCTGGAGTCCTACCGTCTGGAGGTGACAGGGCTGGTGGACAACCCGTTGAGCCTCAGCTACGATCAGCTTCGCTGCCTGCCCAAGGTGGAGGCGGGGCCGGAGCTGGTCTGCCCCGGCTTCTTCGTGGACGAGGCCAGTTGGGGCGGCGTGCCCATCCTGGAGGTGTTGGCCCTGGCCAGCGTGCAGCATTCCGCCTCCACTCTCCGGCTGGTGAGCGCCGATGGCTACTACGCCTACGTGACCCTGGCCGATGTGGAGGAGAAGGGAGGCTTCCTGGCCTACGAGTGGGAGCGCCAGCCACTGCCGGTGCTGCACGGCTTCCCGGTGCGGGCGGTGTTTCCCAACCAGGTAGGGGGCAAGTGGGTGAAGTGGCTGGTGCGCATCGACGTGCTGGCCGAGCGCCCGAGCTCGGGCGATGTTCCCCTGGGGATGTAGCCCTGCTTCGGCCAGCAGAAAGGCACCCGCACGGGCAGGAGGAACGTAGACGCGCACGACTACCGCTGAAGAAGGCCCCGCCTGGCGACAACACCCAACTCAGCCGTGCTTGGCGCCGCCGAGGAAGCCTCCGCTTCGGCATTCCCCCGGCGAGCGATCGCCCGGCTAGGAGACTTACATGACCGACATGGTGACCCGCCTAAGCGCCCCGCCCTATACCGACCTGGGCCCCGACCAGGGCCTCGAGCCCCTCTTCGGCCCCGAGGAGACACCGTCGCTGGCGTTATGGGAAAGGCGACGCCGAGACCTCCGAGCCCGTTGGGAGGCAGTGCTCGGCTCGCATTCCTACCCGCCGTTCGATACCACCCCGGAAACGATAGACCGATTCGACCTGCCCCGCTGCCGGGCCACCCTCTACCGGCAGCCCAACAGCCCCGAGACGCGCCAGCAGGTGCTCATCATGGAGCCCGAGAGCGCCGGGCCGTCGCCGCTGCCGGGCGCCGTGGTTCCCTTCTACGATCCGGACCGGATGGCGGGCTACGACCTGAAGACCCGCCAGCCCCTGCCCGACCGGCGCACCACTCAGTTCGGACGGCACCTGGTCGAGCACGGATTCATCGTGGCCTGCGTGGAGGCTTTCCCCTACAACACCGTCCCCGATCCGCGGTCCGACGCCTCTTTCGCCTGGTGGCACGCCGGGGCGGCCAAGGTACTGGGCGAGAACCCTAACTGGACGGGCATGGGGAAGCTGGTCCACGACACCCGCCTGGCCACCGACCTGCTCCTGGCCCAGCCCAAGGTGGACCCCGAGCGCGTGCTCATCATCGGGCACTCCCTGGGCGGCAAGATGGCCACGTACAACGGCTGCCTGGATGAGCGTATCAAGGCCACCATCGCCTCGGATCTCGGCATCGGCTACAGCTTCACCAACTGGCAGGATCCCTGGTACCTGGGACGGAAGCTGGCCCAGGGAATGGGCGGCCTGGCCCACCACCACCTGTTGGCCTTGCACGCCCCCCGCCCCTACCTGCTGATCGCAGGCCAGTATGATGGGCCGGCCAGCTGGCAGTACCTCAACGCCGCCAGGGCAGCGTACGCCGTCTACGGCAAGGACAGGAATATCGGCTGCTTCGACCACGGCACGGGCCACCAGCCCACTGAGGAAGCCATGGTGGCAGCGTACCAGTGGCTGTGCCAGCAGTTCGGCCTGCCCACGGAGCCGTGGACGATCTGAGAAGAGGGAGGCTCACGCAAAGACGCAAAGGCGCAGAGAAGAGAAGGCAACCGACGAGCGGGTGCGACCGGCGGCGCGGGAGCGAACCAGAGTGACGATGTGCATGTTTATCAAGCCGACCATGCTTTGACCGCTATGCCTCTTCCTGTTCTTCCTTTGCGCCTTCGCGTCTTTGCCTGAGAATCCCCCTGTGACACCCCCAAGGAGAGGCTCTATGTCCGGCAATTGGTGGCAGAGACCGGTGCGCATGCTCCGGGTGGACAACGCCCCCGACTTCGACTCCCTCAAACACGCCGACCTCGAGGCCATGGCCCGCAGCCGGCGTGACGACTGGCGCATCAACTGCGAGTGGGTCGTGGGCTCCTTTGGCTGGCAAGGCCGCGGTTACCTTACCAGCTTCCAGAGCCCCAAGTTCGAAACCTGGCCTCGCTTCGGCGACTTCGACTACCTGCGCTCCTACGTGCCCCACGCCCACAGGTATGGCATCCGCGTGCTCTCCTACCTCAACATGCACTGGTTCGCCTACGAGTTCGCCGATCAGCACCCGGGCTGGGAGCAGATCACTTCCACCGGCGAGGCTTACGGCCGCCTGCACCCCCTCTACGGCAACGGCACCACCTTCTGCGTCAACTCCCCTTGGCGCGACTGGGCCTTCACCATGATCCGGGAGGCCATGAAGACCGGCATTGACGGCGTCTTCCTGGACGGGCCCGTGATCTACCCCGACTCCTGCTACTGCCAGTCGTGCCAGACATTGTTCCGCCAACTGCACGGCGCCGACATCCCCCACGAGGACTGGAGAGATCCCCTCTGGCGCGAGTTCATCGAGTTCCGCGAGGACTCCATGGCCCGCTTCCTGGCCGACGCCCGTCAGGCAGTGAAGAACGTCAACGCCGACGGCGTCATCTTCCTCAACGGAGGCAACTGGCCGCCCAGCTCCTGGCGGGTGGCCCGGGACATACAGAAGCTGGGGCCCTACGAGGACTTCAACGGCGCCGAGGCTTTCTTCCACCACGGCCGGCGCCAAAACGACTACGAGTATATGATGGCGGCCAAGTACCTGAGCGCGGGCGGCAAGCCGGCCGTCGTCTTCATGCACTACATGAACGGCTCCTGGCACTACCGCCTCATCGACCCCAAGGAGGTGCAACTGGGCATCGCCCAGACGGTAGCCGGCGGCGCCAACCCCTGGCTGGCCCTAATCCGCTCCGCCCTGCAGTCGCAGCCAGAAGGCAATCAACCGCCACGGGAGCTGTTCGCCTTCCTGGATGACCACGAGCAGTACTACACCGACCTCGAGAGTGCCGCTCAGGTCGCTGTCCTCTTCTCCAGCCGCACCGGCCGCCACTACCTCTCAGTCCACGACAACCTCTACCGCGCCTCGGGGTCCGCCCGCGAGGAGAACCTGGTGGTGGACATCGAGCAGCGCTCGGTCGAGGAGCTGTCGGCTCGAAAGCGGCAGTGCGAGACCATGCTCACCGCCGCCTGCGAGGGCTACTTCCACCTCCTCGCCCGCTCCCACGTCCCCTTCGATGTTATCCTGGACCAGGACCTCGTTTCCGGAAAGCTCGACCGATACAAGGTGCTCATCCTGCCCGACGCCGCCTGCCTCACATGCGACGCGGTGGCCGCCATCCGCCGCTTCGTCGAGCGGGGCGGATCCTTGCTGAGCTCCTTCGAGGCCGGCATGTACGACGGTGCTGGCAGCCCCAGCGACAGCATGCTCGACCTGCTGGGCATCGAGGCCGTCGAGGGAGCCTTCCCCGTGGCCCGGGTGGACAACTACAGCGAGGCCGTGCGCGACCACTGGGGCTTCCACCGAGGAGCCCTGATCGAGCGCGGCCCCTACGCCCTCCAGGTCCGGCCGCGGGAAGGCACCGAGACCCCAGCAGTGCTCCACCAAGCCGTGGACCGGCCATACGTGGCCCTCAAGGGGCCCTCGCCCCATCCGGCGGTGCTGCTGAGCCGCCACGGGCAGGGCAAGGTGGTGTACTTCGCCGAGGCCGTGGGCGCTTTCTTCAGCGAGACCTACATGTCCACCACGGAGCAGCGCTTCCAGGCCGCCTTGGCCCACCTGCTGGGCGACAGCTACATCCAACTGGACGCGCCCCGCTCGGTGACCATGAACGTCTTTCGTCAGCCACAGCACCAGCGGCTGCTCATCCACCTCGTCAACAACGGCCACGACGCCCGGCCGGTCAGCGAGTTCCTGCCCGCTCACGATCTGGTCCTTCGGCTTAAAGAGGTAGGCGGTCCGGTGGAGGTGTACTCACTGCGGGAGAAGGAAACCCTGACCGCGGCGCGAAAGGGCAGCGGCATCGAGGTCCGGCTGCCCCGGCTGACGCTGTATGAGGTCATCGTGGTGGAGGCAGCGAAGTGAACAAGGCCGACGTCGCCGCTGGTCCCGCATACGAGGTAGACCTGTACCGCCACGGCACCTGCCGCATCCTGGGACGGTACGCCTACCACAGCGTCATGAAGGACCGGGACCACCGTTACGACATCTACCTGGCAGTGATCACTGGCAATGGCATCTCAGCCCTGATAGACACCGGCATGGCGAGCATGCCGGAGATGAACCGGGGCGCCGGCTTCCTCATGAGCGAACTGATCACCCAGGAGCCCGGCCAGGACGCCATCGGCATCCTGCGGCAGGCGGGCCTGGCGCCCGAGGACGTTGACTACGTCCTCCTCACTCACTTCCACTACGACCACTGCTCCAACCTCCCCCTCTTCACCCGGGCCAAGGTGACCGTGCCCGCCCGGGCCTGGGAGGCTTGGCGCTGCGACCAACCCCAGCGGCGCTACCTGCCTGAGGGCCTGTTCCAGTACCTCATCAGACTGGAGTCTCAGGGTCGTCTGGTGGTGCTGGACGAGGGCTTGGTGGTGCCGGGGATAGGGGTGAAGTGGGTGGGCGGGCACACCATCTGCTCCACTTTCATCTACGTCAATACCGCCCAGGGCGTGGCCCTCTTCACCGGCGACGCCGTGCAGCTCTACGGCAACGTCGAGCACGACGACATCATTCACATCCACGAGGACGAGGAGCAGTGCCGCCGTGCCCTGCAGATCGCCCGAGAGGATGGCGACATACTCATGCCCGGCCACGACCCGCTCGTGTTCGAGAGGTACCCTGGAGGGATCAGAAGCACATGATCATTGACGTACACACGCACCTGACGGCCAGGACGCTGCACATCCAACTGCTGCGCCCCGAGGAAGTCCCCTTTCCCACCCTCGCCTACGGGTCCATGGACCTGGTCAACTCACTGGTGAACCTGGAGTACATGGACCAGGTGGGGATAGACCAGAGCGTGCTGTTGCCCCTACCGGTGCCTCCTGGGGTGCTGGTGCCCCCAACGATGACGCTGGAATCGGTGCTACAGGTAGCCTCGGCTCACCCCGACCGCTTCATTCCCTTCGGCACCTTCGACCCCCGCCGGCCTGGTCCCTCCTACGCCAGGCAGGTAGAGGCCCTGGTAGACATGGGTTGCCGCGGCTTCGGGGAGTGGAAGCCCAACCCGCCCGAAGACTCACTGCGGGTGGACGACCCTCGCGCGCAGGAGATATACGGGCTCTGCGGCGAGGCCAGGCTTCCCGTGCTGCTGCACATGGACCAGCATCTGAACCGGGACATGGATGGCTTCGAGCAAGTGGTGGCCGCCTTCCCCGGCACTATCTTCATTGCCCACGGACCGACCTGGTGGGCTGAGATATCTTCGCACGTGCCCCAGGGCACGTCCTATCCCACTGGACCCATCGAGGGACCGGGCCGTGTAGATCGGATGCTGGAGCGCTACCCCAACCTCTATGCCGACATCTCCGCCGGCTCCGGCCTGCGCGCCCTCAGCCGAGACCCCGACTTCGCCCGGGGCTTCTTCCGGCGGCATTGGGACCGCCTCATGTTGGGCACCGACTACCCAGGGCGCAACGGAGCCACCGGCCAGGCCTTCGGCATGGACCGGACGCACCTGGACCTGGTGCGGGCGCAAGGTTTGACCAGGGAGCAGGAAGAGGCCGTACTGGGTGGGAACCTGCTGCGAGTGCTGCGTCCCGCGTGACCAGGCTTCTGAGGCGACCCGCACGGGCCTAGCTCCATCGCTTCCGCCTCGAACGTGACCAACGGAGGGAACATGTCAGTGAGAGTGGAACCCGTAGAAGACGGCGGCAACCCCCAGCAAGCCGCCGCCATACAGAGGCTGGCAGAAGGCCACTACCGGGTCTTCCCATACAGCGAGGACGGCGACGGCAACTACAAGTTCGCCCTCTGCGTCCGCCTGGTGAACGACAGTGACAGGCCCCGCGCTCTGGCGCTGGAAGTTGATTGGGCCGACCCCGAGTACATGGATGCCCGGCGCTTCCTCTACCTGGGCAGCGGCGATGACTGGCAGTTCGTCCCGGCCACGGTCTCCGGCACCGTCGCCACAGTCACCCATCCCGTGCCGCCGGGGATCAGCTACGCCGGGCTCAGTCCCGCCTATTCCCTGGGCGACTACCTGGCTTTCGCCGAGAGGCTACCCAAGCTGGGATACCGCTGCCGCGTGGCCGGCTCGAGCAACGAGGGGCGAGACATTCACGCCTACGAGCTGGGCGAGGGCGACCGCCCTATCCTGGTCACCGCCCGCTATCACCCCTACGAGACCTCCAGCTCCTACTGCGTGGAGGGGATGATGGCCTGGCTGGCCCAGCCGCGCGAGGTCCAGCAGAAGCTGCTGGCGCGCCACACCTTCACCTTCGTGCCCATGCCCAACCCGGACGGAGTGTACCGTGGGCTGTGCAAGCGCACCGGCATCGGCGGCGTGGACCTGTCGCACGAGGGGGCCTACGGGGGCGACGTCACTACCCGTACCCTTCTGGGCGTCATAGACTCGACGCGGCCCCAGGGATTCCTGGATATCCACGGCTGGATGTACATGGAAGAAGATGGCCTGCACTACCTGGACGAGGGTCTGGGCGAGCGGTTCGCCGCCCGCCTGGATGGGCACCCCCTCTTCATCGGGAACAAGTGGAAGGCCAGCCTGTCTGACGACCGAGCCCCGGGGAGCATCCGCGCCCGCGCCCACCGGGAGTACGGCAGCCGGCCCCTGGCAGTGAGTTACCGCTGGCCGGGTCGCACCGTGCCTCAGATGCGGGACATGGGCGGGCCCACGCTGGAGGCCTTCTGCGCCGCGCTGGACCAGGGGGTAGACGGCGTGTAGCCGCGCGTGGACGACCGTCGCCCACCGGGCGACGAGCCGGGATGCCGGCGCTTGAGGCCGACTACGCTGCCATGTGTTTCGATGCTATCCTGGCGTTATGAGCGGTGAGTGTCAGTGACGAGGAGGTAGCATTTGTCCAAGGAAGTGGTGTTGTTCAAGAGCGAGGAGCGGAAGGAGCGGCAGAGCTTGGCCGCATTCCTTCACCAGTTGGCGGACAAGATCGCCCAGGGTGAGGTCGCGCTCCACCGGGGCAGCGAGCAGATCTCGCTCCGGCTACCAGGAAGCGTCGTCCTCGAGATCAAGGTCGAGGAGGAGGCGGAGAGGGGCAAGCCCAAGCGGAGCCTGGAGATCGAGATCGAGTGGGTGGAGGGAGAGGAACCCGGCGGCGTGACGCTGGGATAGAACCTCTCCTCGGGGCATTCGGAGGAGACTCAGCGGCCGTAGGTCCGTCCTACGGCCGCTGAGTCTCCTCTTGCTGGCGGCCGGCCTCCGTCGCCATCGCAGCACCGGTTCCGCCGGTCGGACCCCTTCAGCGCAGGATCCCAAGGCTCACGGCCATGACCACCATCCCCAACGAGACGCCGACGATGGGCAGGTGCTCCTGCCCGAAGGAACTGGCCACCGGCACCAGTTCGTCCATCGAGATGAACACCATGATCCCGGCCACCGCCGCCAGGACTACGCCCAGCACGGCCGGGCTGAGGAAGGGCAGCAGGACCAGAGCCGCCAGCCCCGCGCCCACCGGCTCCGCCAGGCCAGAGAGGAAGGACCAAAGGAAGGCCTTGCGGCGGCTTCCGGTGGCAGCGTAGATCGGCGCCGCCACCGCCAGACCCTCGGGTATGTTGTGGATGGCCACCGCCACCGCTATGGCGATGCCCAGCGACGGGTCCTCCAGCGCCCCAACGAACGACGCCATCCCTTCGGGGAAGTTGTGTATGCCTATGCCCAGAGCCACGAAGAGGCCGGTCTTCTCCAGGTTCGCCTCCTGAGAGCCGGCCTCCCCTTCATGAGTCTCGCCCAGGTAGTCGTGAGGGATGAAGACGTCTATGAGGAACATGGCCCCGACGCCCCCGAAGAAGGCGACGTGGGCAGCGGTGAACCCGATGCTCTCGATGGCCCCCGGAAGCAGCTCCACGAACGACACCAGCACCATCACCCCGGCGGAGAACCCGAGCGTGAGGGCCATGAAGCGCGGTCCGGGCTGGCGGACGAGCAGGCCAAGCAACCCGCCCAGCGACGTAGAGAGGCCGGCCAGGGTGGAAAGCACGAGCGCGAAGGCCACTCCCTCGGGCATGGGCATCCCCCTCCGTGGGTCCGACGTAGTGGCGCCGCCGACTGGCGGCTCCTGGGTGGCTCACTGCCGCAGCAGCCACCGCACTCTATCGTACGAGACGGCGTAGTGCAGCAGGACGATGATTGCCAGTGCCGTGCCCAGCCCGGCCCTCCCGGCGGCGACAAGCAGTACCGAGGCCAGGCCGAACTGGAGCAGCTCGATCGCCAGTCTCACTACGCCGGGCACGGCCACCGGCGCATCCCCCGGGTCGCCGGGCACCCCGAAGATGCCCCACACGGCCATAGCCGCCAGGGGCAGGCTCAGCCCAAGGACGAACCGTACCAGCCCCCGCCCCTGAGTCCAGCCCCAGTAGCCCATGGCCGTCCAGGCGGCCAGCTCCAGCAGGAAGCGCAGGGCCAGGTTGGCCGGATGTGCGCTCACAGACCCACTCGCCGGCTCGGCTCCTCCCGGCTCAGGGCAGGAGGAGCCGAGCTACGCTCTCCTGTCGGGAGAGCGGATGGGAAGTGAGGTTCTGGCGCCGTCCCGACCTCGTTACCGGCCCGAGAAGGGTCCGCTCTCGATGGTGGGCGCATCGGGGTCGGCGCTTACAAGCACCAGCTCTCCTTCGTGGACCAGGTACACCGTCTCCACCGAGCCAGTAGCGCCCAGCCGGTTGGTCACGGTGATGGTCTGGTCCACGGGATCGAGGCTATAGGAGGCCCAGGGGAGCAGGCTGAGCTGCTCGGTGAACTCGTTGGTAATGAACTCGCCCGCCTCTTCGTCGTACAGGTACCAGTGGGACACTTGCCAGTTGGCCCCGCCCGGCTCCGTCACGGCGAAGTCCTGGAAGCCGTCGAAGTTGATGTCCTCCACGATCAGGTCCATCTCCTCCGCCCACAGGTCTACTTGCTCGGCGGTCTCGAACGGAGTGCGGAAGAGCACCTCCAGCGTTTGCGCTGGCTCGTCCTCTCCCTCTGCCCTCACCTCCACCGTGGCGGCCAGGGTACGCCCCTCTTCGGTCATGCTGGGGCTGGGTACGGGGATGAGGCTGAGGGAGTAGGTGTCCGTCCCCTCGCCCGGGGTAATGGTGGCCTGGGCCACCGGAGCGACTGCCTTCGCCTCTGCCGGCCCCAGGGCGTAGATGACCTGGATGTTGGTGGTGAACTCGAGCTGTCCCGGCACAATGCCCGGCCCTCCGGCGCCCATGTCGAACGCGGACGCACTGGGGAAGGGAACGGCCCCCATCACCACCTCGCTCACGCTGATTACCTCCCCTACCGAGGCGCCCACCAGCGACGCCAGGTGCTCGGCCCTCTGCCGGGCGTCGGCGACGGCCTCTTCGCGCGCCGTTGCCTCGGCCTCGGCCGTGTCGGACAGGGCGAAGCTCACGCCGAAGAGGCGGTTGGCCCCAGCGTCTACCGCTACGCCGATGAACTCGCCCAACCGGTCCAGGTCGCGGATGATCACCCGCACCATGTTGAACACGCGAAAGGTGGGCTGGGGCGGCACGTCGGCACCGCGGAAGCCCTCGTCGAAGAAGATGCTGTACTCCGAGGTCTGGATGTCCTCCTCTGCCACTCCGGCCTCTTCCAGGGCGGCAAGGATGCGGTCCATCGTCTCGGCGTTCTGGGCCACGGCCTCCGCGACGTCCTCGGCCTGAGTCTCGGCCCCCACGTTGATGGTGGCGACGTCGGGGCTGACGTTGACTGTGCCCCGGCCCACCACGGTGATGTGCCTAAGCACTTCCCCTGCCTGGGGAACAGCGGGGTCCTGAGCCAGGGTGGGGAAGACGCTCGCGGCCATCATGGCAACGGCCAGCAGGGCGGATGCGATCAACACTCGACTCTTCATACGGTATCTCCTCGGTCTACTGACTATCAGGTAACGCGCCTGACAGTGGGGGATTGTAGCGTCTGCCGCCGGCGAGGACAAAGGGAGGGGGTGGCCACGGGGATGCACAGGCGGGGAGCGCACGGGCTGAAGCCACGTGCTAGAGATTGCGAAGCCGGCCCTCCGGCCGGCTAGGGAAGGATCGCAACTACGTAGGGACAGCCCGCGTAGGCGGGCTTGGCAACCCTAGCCCGGCCATTCATGGCGGGGCGTCCGGCTGGCTCATCTCTCCCGAGGGCGTCAGAACCGGGCGAAAGCAGGGAACGATCGCACCTACCTAGGGGAGCCCGCGTAGGCGGGCTTGGCAGCCCTAGCCCCGCCATGAATGGCGGGGCGGGCGGCCGGCTCATATCTCCCGGGGGCGTCAGAATCGGGCACAAGCAAGAGAAGGATCATGCAGACAGCGCAGCCCGCGCAGGCGGGCTTGGCAACCCTAGCCCGGCCATTCATGGCGGGGCGGGCGGCCGGCTCATATCTCCCGGGGGCGTCAGAATCGGGCACAAGCAAGAGAAGGATCATGCAGACAGAGCACCCGCGCAGGTGGGCTTGGCAACCCTAGCCCGGCCATTCATGGCGGGGCGGCCGGCCGGCTCATATCTCCCGGGGGCGTCAGAATCGGGCACAAGCAAGAGAAGGATCATGCAGACAGCGCAGCCCGCGCAGGCGGGCTTGGCAGCCCTAGCCCGGCCATTCATGGCGGGGCGGCCGGCCGGTGAAGCCCTCCCGGCACCATACCTGCACCTCTCCTCACGTAAGCACTCATCTCACTCACGGAGGTCGCCCTGGCAGCCCTCGACACCGTCCTCGCCCCCATCACCCTCACCGAGGACCAGGCCGCCATCGCCGAGGCCCGCGGCGCCCTCTTCCTCCAAGGGCCCGCCGGCTCGGGCAAGACCACCGCCGCTGTGGCCCGCCTCTGCCACCTGCTCCACTCCGGCGTCCGCGCCGACACCATCCTGGTGCTAACCCCCCAGCGCACCCTGGCCGAGCCCTACCACCGTTGCCTCCGCCACCCCGACCTGCCCCCCGGCGGCATGGTCACCGTGTCCACCCTGGGCGGTCTGGCCCGCCAGTCGGTGGAGCTCTTCTGGCCCCTGGTGGCCGCAGAGGCCGGATTCGCCCACCCCGAACTGCCGCCCGTCTTCCTCACCCTGGAGACGGCCCAGTACTACATGGCCCGGCTGGTCAGGCCCCTGCTGGACGCCGGCTACCTGCAGACCGCCCACGTCCAGCGCAGCCGCCTCTACAGCCAGGTCCTGGACAACCTTAGCAAGGCTGCCGTGGTAGGCTTCCCCCACACCGAGATCGCCGCCCGGCTCAAGTCCGCCTGGGTGGGCGAGGCCGCCCAGGCCCGCATCTACGACGAGGCTCAGGATTGCGCCCAGCGTTTCCGCCGCTACTGCCTGGAGCACAACCTGCTCGACTTCTCCCTCCAGGTGGAGACCTTCCTGCACCACGTGTGGCCGCGCGACCTCTGCCGCCGCCACCTGCTCCACCGCCACCGGCACCTGATCTGGGACAACCTGGAGGAGGACACCCCCGTGGCCCACGACCTCCTGCGCCAGTGGCTGCCCCACTGCCAGTCGGCCCTGCTGGTGGCCGACAGCGACGCCGGCTATCGCCGCTTCCTGGGTGCCGATCCCGACGGCGCCTACTCTCTCCGGAGCGTATGCCAGGTCCAGGTGACCTTCGAGAAGTCACTGGTGACCTCGCCGCCCGTCGAGGCCCTGGCTCAGGGCCTCGGCCACGCCCTCGACCGCAGGCCGGTCCCTCCCGACCTCGAGATCGGCCCCGCCCTGGCCTTCGAGCACCACCGCTACCAGCCCCAGATGCTGGACTGGGTGGCGGACCGGGTGGCGGAGCTGGTGCACGAGCAGAGCGAGGCCCCCGGCGAGGTCGTCATCCTGGCCCCCTTCCTCAGCGACTCCCTGCGCTTCTCCCTCGCCACCCGGCTGGAACGGCGCCAGGTGCCCTGGCGCTCGCATCGTCCCTCCCGTGCCCTCCGAGACGAGCCCGCCTCGCGCTGCCTGCTGACCCTGGCCGCCCTGGCCCATCCCGCCTGGGGCATAACCCCGTCCCGCGACGACCTCATCTGCGCCCTGGCTCAGGCCCTAGACGGGCTGGACCTGGTCCGCGCCCATCTGCTGGCCCGACAGGTGCACCGGCCCCACGCCGAAGGCCTCCCCCTCCTGCCCTTCGAGGCGATCCCCCGGGAGGCGCAGGAGAGGATCACTTACCTGCTGGGCCAGCGGTACGACCGGCTGCGCGGCTGGCTGGAGGACTACGCCGCCGGGTCGCCCCTGGAGCTGGATCACTTCCTCAGCCGCCTATTCGGCGAAGTGCTGTCCCAGCAGGGCTTCGGCTTTCACCGCCACTACGACCGGGGCGAAGCCGCCGCCAATCTCATCGAGTCGGCCCGCAAGTTCCGGTGGGTGGCGGGAGACGACCCGCCCGACGGCAAGACCGCCGCTCAGGAGTACGTGGAGATGGTGCACGAGGGCGTGGTGGCGGCCCAGTATGTGAGCGCCTGGCGCCAGGGCCCCGATGACGCCGTACTATTGGCCCCCGCCTACACCTTCCTGCTGGCCAACCGGCCCGTGGACTACCAGTTCTGGCTCGACGTAGGAAGCCGGGGCTGGTGGGAACGGCTCCACCAGCCCCTCACCCACCCGTACGTGCTCAGCCGGCCCTGGCCCTCCGGCCGACCCTGGACCGATGCGGACGAGTTCCGCGTTCGGCAGGAGGGGCTGCAGACACTGCTGCAGGGGCTGCTGCGCCGCTGCCGGCATCGAGTCTACCTGGGCCTCAGCCAGTACGCCGAGGACGGCTTCGAGGGCCGCGGCCCCCTCCTGCAGGCGGTGCAGCGCCTGCTCCGCGCCCGGGGGGAGCTCACCGCAGAGATCGCAGAGACCGCAGAGAAAAGATGAATGGTCTTGTGTCTGTGGTGCACTCCCTCTCGCACGCTGTGTGCGCTTGTCTTTCTTTGCTGTTCTGCTCTCCTCTGCGGTCGCAGCAGTCTCGGCGGTCGGTTCCCTCCTTCTCTTCTCTGCGTTCTCTGCGGTCTCTGCGGTGAGATCCCCGTGACTTTCAGGCCCAGGCCCAAGCAAGAGGAGGTGCTCGCCTACCGCGGGGGAAAGATGGGCATCGCCGCCGTGCCCGGCAGCGGCAAGACGGTGACCCTCTCCTGCCTGGCGGCCAAGCTGGTGGCCGAGGGCGGCCTCGAGGACGACCAGGAAGTGCTCATCGTCACCCTGGTCAACTCGGCCGTGGATCACTTCGCCCGCCAGGTGGCCGGCTTCGTGCGGGCCGGGGGCCTGCTGCCCAACCTGGGCTACCGCGTTTGCACCCTCCACTCCCTGGCCCACGACATCGTCCGCGAGCGTCCCGGGCTGGTGGGGCTGGCCGAAGACTTCGCCATCGTGGACGAGCCCGAGGCTGAGCGCCTCATCCGCGATGTGGTGGCGAGCTGGCTCCGCACCCATCCCTTCCTGGCCGATGACTACCTGGCACCCGATCTGACCGAACCGCAGCGCAAGGCCATCCAGCGGGAGCACTGGCCCCGCCTGATGGAGGAGGTCGCCGGAGCCACGATCAGGCGGGCCAAGGACCTGCAACTCGGGCCGGAGCAGTTGCGCGACTTGATCGAGGCCTATGGGCAGCCTCTGCCTCTCCTGCAGGCCGCCAGCGATATCTACTCCGACTACCAGCGATCCCTGGCCTACCGGGGTGCGGTGGACTTCGACGACCTGGTGCGCCTGGCCCTGGACGCCCTGCAACTGGACGCAGACCTCCTGGCCCGCCTGCGTCACCGCTGGCCCTACGTACTGGAAGACGAGGCGCAGGACAGCACCCGCCTCCAGGAGGTCCTCCTGCGCCTGCTGGTGGGGCCCGTAGGCAACTGGGTCCGGGTGGGCGACCCCAACCAGGCCATCTACGACACCTTCACCACCGCCGACCCGCGCTACCTGCGGGAGTTCTTGCAGGAGCCGGGCGTGCAGCGCCGTGAGCTCCCCAACTCCGGTCGCTCCACTCCGAGCATCATCAGGCTGGCCAACTACCTCATGGACTGGTGCCGCCACCAGCACCCGGTGCAGGAGCTCCGGGCGGCGCTGGCTCCTCCGCACATCGAGCCCACGCCCCCCGGAGACTCCCAGCCCAACCCCCCGGACGCTCCCGAGCGGATCTTCCTTTCAACCCAGTTGAGGACGCCGAGGGAGGAACGGCAGATGGTGGCCCGGAACCTGGCCCGATTCCTGGCCGAGGAGCCCAACGCCACCGTGGCCGCCCTGGTGTGCACCAACGAGTACGGCGCCCGACTGGTGGCGGAGCTCCGCCGCCTCCAGGTGCCCTGCGTCGAGCTCCTCACCAGCACCACCGCCACTCGCGACGCGGCTCGCCTGCTGGCCGCCGCCGTCGCTCACCTGGCCGACCCGCTCTCCCCGCCCAAGCTGGCTGGCCTCTACCGCGCCTGGCATGAGCGTATCCACGCAGACGATGATGGAGACGCCGACCGCCCAGCCCGGATGATCGGCCGCTGTCCTAGGCCGGAGGACTTCCTGCATGGCCGCCCGGGGACGGACTGGCTAGACCAGGCTCTCCTTGGCCTGGAGGGGGCCGTCCGAGAGCGGCTGGAGGAGTTCCGGGCCATGGTGGCAAGCTGGCAGGAGGCCGTGGTCCTGCCCCCCGACCAACTGATACTCACCCTGGCGCAGGACCTGTTCCACGATCCGGCCGACCTGGCGATGGCGCACAAGCTGGCGGTGCACTTGCGCCGGATGGATCAGGCCACCCCGGGCCGGCACCTTCCCGATCTCTGTCGCGAGCTGAGTGCCATCGCCGCCAACCAACGGAAACTCCTCGGCCTCAGCGAGGACGACACCGGCTTCGACCCGGAGCGCCACCGGGGCAAGGTGGTGGTGACTACCGTCCACAAGGCCAAGGGCCTGGAGTGGGACCGCGTCTACCTGCTCTCTGTCAACAACTACGACTTTCCCTCCGCCCAGGTGCACGACTCCTACAAGTCCGAGAGGCAGTTCGTGCGCCACCACCTCAACCTGCAAGCCGAGGCCGAAGCGCAGCTAGAACAGGTTACAGGTTACAGGGGACAGGTTACAGGGTGTGAGGCGCAGGGAGTAAAGGTCGGGGAACAGTGGTCGCCGGGCGAGGGGGATCCCTCCGTCACCAACAACCTGTCCCCTGTAACCTGTAACCTATCCCCTGTAACCTGTAACCTATCCCCTGCAACCTACGTAGAGGGCGAAGCCAGCCGGGCGGCCCGCATCCGGTATTGCGCCGAGCGACTGCGGCTGCTCTACGTGGGCATCACCCGGGCCCGGAAGGAGTTGGTGGTGACCTGCAACAGCGGCCGTAACGGCAACATGCGCCCCGCCGCCCCCCTCGTCGCCCTACACACCTGGTGGGAGGAGAATGGCCGTGGCCCTACCGCCTGACTTCCAGTTCAGCCAGAGCCTGCTCCAGGACTACGTGGACTGCCCGCGGCGCTTCCAGCTGCGGCACCTGCGCCGCCTGGCCTGGCCGGCGGTGGAGTCAGAGCCCTTCCTGGAGCACGAACGGCACCTCCGGCAGGGCGCCGCCTTCCACCGCCTGGTGTGGCAGCACCTTTCCGGGCTGGATCTGGGCGCGCTCTCCGCCACCGCCCTCGAGCCCGATCTGGCGCGCTGGTGGAGCACCTACCAGGAGCATTCCCCGACGCGGCTGCCCGGCCGTCTCTACCCGGAAGCCGTCCTGTCGGGCAGCGTGGGCGGCTTCCGGCTGGTAGCCAGGTACGACCTGCTGGCCCTAGAGCCCGGCGGCCAGGCAGTCATAGTGGACTGGAAGACGGGCCCCACGCGTCCGTCCGACCGGTGGCTGGAGGGGCGACTGCAGACCGTCGTCTACCGTTACCTGCTGGTGGAGGCCGGCGGCAGCCTCACCGATGGCGTTCCCCCGGAGCCCGATGGGGTGCGCATGGTGTACTGGTTCCCGGAGCACCCGACCGACCCTGCCACGTTGCCGTACGACTCCCATCGCCACGCCGCCGATGCCCGCTACCTGGAGCGTCTGGTGGGGGAGATCGCCTCCCGGGAAGAGGAGGGCCTGCCCCAGGCGGACGACCCCCGCCGCTGCGCCTTCTGCTCCTATCGCTCCCTGTGCGCCCGGGGCCAGCAAGCGGGATGGCGGCCGCCGGACGAGGACGACTCCTCTGAAGAGATCATCCTCGACTTCGAGCAAGTGGCCGAGATCGCGTTCTAGATGAAACGCGGATGCCGCTGATAGGCCGCGGATCTACGCTGATCAGAGAAAGAACCAAGAAGGATCAGGGCGAATCTGCTAGTTTCAGTGTCATCAGCGTACCATTCTCCGGCTCGTTGGCGGGCTCATTGGCCACTCCGTATAATCCTTGGGCGTACCTGAAGCCAGCCCGCCGGCCCTCGAAGGCACCTGCTCGTGCGGTCCGCCATGCCGAGGCCCGACCCGGCGGGCAGCGGAGTGAGCCGCGCTGGCCATGCTATCCTCAGCCATCGTGAGGCGAGAGAGCCTCTGCCGAGAGACCGGTCTCACCGTCGAGGCCGCCGCCTACGCGGCCGTGTGCCTGCTGGGCCTGGGGCTGCGCCTGGCGGCGCTGGGTTCTGCTCCCCTGTCCCCAAATGAGGCGGCCCAGGCGCTGGCCGCTCACCGCCTGGCTCTGGGGAGTCCGGCGGAGGTTGGTGAAACGGGCCCGACGGCGCCGGCGCTCTTGACCCTGCAGGCGCTAGTGTTCTTCCTCTTCGGCGCCGGCGACTCGACCGCTCGTCTGCCGGTAGCGGTCCTGACGGCGTTCTCCCCCCTCGCCTTCTGGCTCCTCAGGCCGGTGCTGGGCCGGAACCGCTCCCTCCTCGCCGCCCTGTTGTTGTCCCTGTCGCCCTTCTGGACCGCGAGCGGGTCTATGGGCCTGGGCCGGGGCCTGGCGGGCGCCGCCCTCCTGTTTGCCCTCGGGTTTGGAGCCAAGCGCGCCCTGGGAGGGGGCCGGAACTGGGCGGTGGCCACCGGCGTGGGCCTGGCGGTGGCTCTGGGCAGCTCGGCCGATGCCTGGGCCGCCCTGGTGCTGGGCTTGATCGTGTGGTTGGCGGTACGGCGGGACCTGCCCCGGCCACGGCACACCACTTGGGCGGGATTCGGGCTCGGGCTGGGTGCCGGCGCCCTGGTGATTTCTACCGCGGGCTTCCTCCACCCGGCCGGGTTCCAGAGCATGCTGGACCTGGGCGGGTCCCTGGCGCACGGCCTTCTTCAGCGCGAACCGGGTGTCTTCGCCCGTCAGGTGCTGGTGCTCCTCGCCTACGAGCCCTTGCTTCTGGTCCCCGCCCTGGGAGTCATACTACTCATCCCACCTCAGGACCCTGTCGGCCGGGCGCTCTATCTCTGGACGGGCACCAGCCTGCTCTTGATCCTGGTGGCAGGCGCACCCGGCTTGGGGCTGGTGCTGGCTCTGCCGGCGCTGGCCGTGCTGGCCGCGCCGGCCGTCGAGGGCATCGGGCGCCGGCTGGCTTCGCTGGATGGTCGGCTGCTGCCGGAGGCGGCTGCGGTGGCCACGGTTCTGGGAGGGTACGCCGCGGTGGCCCTCACCGGGCTGGCGAAGCGCGAAGACACCGTGTTCCTGCTGCTCCTGATCACCGCGGCCGGGATCGGCCTTGCCCTTCTGGGTCTCCTCTGGCTGCGACAGGGGCCGCAGACGGCAGGTGCGGTAGGCGCCAGCGCGCTGCTTGTGGTGCTCTTCCTCTGGTCTTTGGCCAATTCCACCCAAGGAGCCACTCTGAGGCATAGGCTGCCTCAGGAGGTCACGCTGCCAACCGTGAGCGCCGCTGGCCTAGGGGACCTGGTGCGAGATGTGACCGACCTCTCCTGGTCTCGGACGGGCCACGGCGACGAGCTGGCCTTGGTGGCCGAGCGCAGCGTGGGCCCCGCCGTGGCCTGGTACCTGCGCCACATGCGGGACCTCACCTGGGTGGAGGTGGTAGCAGGCGAGGCCGATGCCCCCGCCCTGCTCACCGAAGGCACCGACTTGCTGTTGACCGGGGGCAACTACGTGGGTCAGGAGTACGCGGTGGCTGGCAACTGGCGGCCCCGGTTCGCCGATGTCGGTGCCTTTCTAAGCTGGCTCCTGTACCGCGAGGTGCCCACCGTGGACGTCGAATGGGAGCGAGTCAGCCTTTGGGTGCGCTCCGATGGCGGGTAGCCGGGTGCCCAACCCCCTCTCCCCCGTGTGGAAGAGGGCCGGGGGCTGAGTCCCTCCTAGTGACGACGCATACAGGCTCATCTGGGACCGTAGATCGCATGAATGACGACGCACGGCAAGTCAAAGTAGAAGCGGAACCGGCAGCCCCCGAGCGCGAGGAGAAGCCTCTCCCGGGCGCGAGTTGGCTTGACCGGCCCCTGGTAGAGGCGTTCAGCTTGAATCTGGAGCAGGGCGTCTACCTGGTGCTCCTGCTACTGGCGGTCGCCACTCGCTTCTGGGACCTGGGCGCCCGGGCTATGAGCCACGACGAGAGCCTACATGCCCTCTTCTCCTGGAAGCTGTACCGGGGCGAGGGCTACGCTCACGACCCCATGATGCACGGCCCCTTCCTCTTCCACGCCAACGCTCTGATCTACTTCCTGTTCGGGGTGAGCGACTACACGGCCCGCATCGTTCCCGCCTTGTTCGGGGTGGCCATGGTGGGCCTTCCCTACCTCTTCCGGCGCTGGATGGGCCGCGCCGGAGCGCTGATGGCAGCCGTGCTCATCCTGGTGAGCCCGTCGCTGCTCTACTACTCCCGCTACATTCGCAACGACATCTACATCACCGTCTGGACCCTGCTGCTGGCGTTCTCGCTCTTCTCCTACGTGCGCGACCACCGGCCTCGCTGGCTTACTTTGGCTTCGCTGGTGCTCATCCTGTCCATCGCCACCAAGGAAGTGGCCTTCATCACCGCCTTCATCGGCCTCACCTTCGTGGCTCTGGTGCTGGTCTGGGAGCGAGCTTCGGAGCGGGCCCGCTCGGTTCTGCAGCTGGGCTCAGGCGGGGCAGCTCTGGGGCTGGTGGCCCTGGTGGTGGCCCTTCACTTAGCCACCCGACCTGATCCTACTGGCGCCCCCTCACTGGCGGTCCGGCTCACTCCCAACCTGATGTTCGTTAGCCTTCTCCTGGCCGCTGCCCTGGCAGCCACCCTGTTCTTCCCCCGCGACCGGCGCCAGTTCACCGAGGCCCTGCGCTTACTCAACTGGGAGCGCCTGCGCTTGCCGCTGATCGTCTTCGTGGCTGTCTACGTAGTGCTGTTCACTACCTTCTTCACCAACCCTCGCGGTATCGTGACCGGCTCGGTGGGTGCCATTGGGTACTGGCTGGCGCAGCAGCCAGTTCAGCGGGGCAGCCAGCCCTGGTACTACTACTTCTTCCTCATGCCCTTCTACGACTTGGCCCCTTTCTTCGTCGGCCTGCCCGCGCTGGGTTACCTGATGGCCAAGGCGGCCAGGCGGCGGCTGGCTGCCGACCTGGGAGATGGCTACTGGCTCTCCTTTCTGGCCTACTGGGCTATCACTTCCCTAGTGATCTACTCCTGGGCCGGGGAGAAGATGCCCTGGTTGGTCGTCCACCCAGTGCTACCCCTGCTCTTCATCGCGGCCCAGGTAGTGGGCCGCTGGCTGAGCGCGCAGGACTGGCAGTCCTGGCTCCGCCGAGGAGGGCTCACCCTTAGCGGCCTTTTGGTGCTGATGGGTGCCGCGCTGCTGGTGATGATCCGGGTGCGGCCTCTGCAAGGGTTCTCCTTGAGCCAGCTCAACGCCACCGGCCAGTGGCTGGGGGCACTCGCTGTCTTGGCCGTGCTCGGGTGGCTGTCCTTTGGCCGTGCCCGGCAGCTGGGGACAACGGGAGTGGCCAACTCCGCTAAGGTACTGGGGCTGAGCCTGATCCTGGCCCTGACCGTGCGTTTCGCCTGGATGGCGAGCTACATCAACTACGACCTGGTCAACGAGTTCCTCGTCTATGCCCACGGCACGCCCGACATCAAGCTAGTCATGAGCCAGATCGAGGAGATCTCCCGCCGCATCACTGGGGGGAATGAACTGGCTTTCTCCTACGACCAGGAGGATGTCTGGCCCCTGGAGTGGTACGTCAAGGACTACCCCAACCGCATCTTCTATGGCAACGAGCCCACCAAGACGGCCATGGAGGCCCCTGTCGTGATCGTTAACAGCGACAACGAGGCCAAGGCTAAGCCTCTCCTGGGCGATCGCTACTTCCGCTTCCAGCACCGGGTGGTGTGGTGGCCGGTAGAGAGCTACAAGAACCTGACCCCGGCGCGCATTCTGGACGTCCTCCGCGACCGTGATCGCCTGGACACCTGGCTCACCATATGGCTGTACCGGCGCCACCCGACGCCCTTCTCCGACTGGCCTTACCAGAACCGCTTCGCCCTCTACATCCGCAAAGATGTGCTCAACCAGATGTGGGACCTGGGCGTCACCCTGGCCATACCGGCAGAGATGCCGCCCGACCCCTACCAGGAAGTGTGGCGGGAGATGCCCGCCTCTCTGGTGGTAGGTTCCCAGGGCCAGGAAGAGGGCAGATTCACCCAGCCGCGGGGTGTAGCCGTGGCCCCCGACGGCAACGTGTACGTGGTGGACAGCGGCAACCACCGGGTGCAGGTCTTCACCCCTCAGGGCCAGTTCCTCCATTCCTGGGGCGGCCCCGGCAACGGCCCGGGCCAGTTCACCGAGCCCTGGGGCATCGCCGTGGCCCCCAACGGCGATGTCTACGTGGCCGACACCTGGAATCACCGGGTGCAGTGGTTCAGCGCCCGCGGCGATTTCCAGGGCATGTGGGGCTACTTCGCCGATGCTGGCGGCAATCTCCAGGCCAGTCCAGGCGGCTTCTGGGGACCCAGAGACCTGGTGGTGGACTCCGAGGGTTATGTGTACGTGACCGATACCGGCAACAAGCGCATCCAGAAGTTCACCGCCCAGGGTGAGTTCGTGGCCGTCTACGGATCAGGCGATGTTGCCGGCCCCGGGTTCGACGAGCCGGTCGGCCTGGCCGAGGACGGGGCGGGCAACTACTTCGTCGCCGACACTTGGAACCGCCGAATAGTGCGCCTCGACCGGTCCTTCCGCTTCGTGGACGACTGGCCCGTGGAGTCCTGGGAAGGCGAGAGCGTCATGAACAAGCCCTACCTGGCTGCTGACAGCCAGTACATCTACGCCGCCGACCCGGAGGCGTATCGCATTCTCGTGTTCGACCACGAGGGTGAGATCGTCCTCAGCTTCGGCCGCTACGGCACCGACGCCGCTGGGATGAACCTGCCCACCGGGCTGGCGCTGGACCGCGAGGGGCGGTTGTGGGTGACCGACTCGGCGAACCACCGGCTGCTACGGTTCAGCGACCCCCGACCCTAGGCCGCTGGCGCCAGAGAGCCACCGCCGGCCGGGGCATGAGCGGCCTGGCGTGGGCCTTTCTGGGGCTGGCGCTCGCTCTAGTGGCCCAGATGGAGGCCTGGGAGGGACGGCCGGGCAACGCCACCGCCATCTTCATGCTGGCCGCGGTCGTCTACCTCTATTCCCGTCCTTCGTACACGTTCAGGCCGCTCTCCGTCCGCTTCCCCGCCCTGCCGCGGCAGTCGCGCGATGTGGCGCTGATGTGGCTAGCCGGGGCCGTCATCCTGGGGTCGTTGGGCCTGTTGCTCTTTGCCTCGCACGGCGGCGAGCTCATCGCTTGGGCGCCCTACCTGGCTTCGCTGCTGTGCCTGGTGGCTGCGGCCCAAGTACTCCGCCGTCACGAGGAACGCGCCCCTCGTCCTCTGGGGCGCGAGTGGGCCTTTCTGGCCGCCATACTGAGCTGGGGCGCCTTCATGCGACTGCACCGGCTGGATTCCTTCCCGGCAGGCATCTACTACGACGAGGCCGTCAACGCCATGGAGGGCCTGCGCGCCCTGGCTGAGGGCTACTTCCCCCCCTTCTTCGCCGGGGAGTTAGGCTTCTACGGCCGCTTCGGAGCTCTGTACGAGTACTGGGTGGGGGCGGCGCTCTCCTTCTGGGGCAGTAATGAGTTGGCCCTGCGCCTGACTGCCGTGTTCCCCGGCCTGCTGGCCTTGCCTCTCTTCTACCTTCTCGCGCGGGAGCTCTTCGACCGGCCGGTGGCTCTGGCGGCTACCCTGATGCTGGCCACCAGCCGCTGGCACGCCAACTTCAGTCGCATCGCCTTCGATGCCATCCTGGTGCCCACCTTGCTGCTGGCGGCCCTGCTGTTTCTGGTGCGGGGCATTCACCGCAGCCAACGCAGTGGCTACCTGCTAGCAGGGATCTGCCTGGGCCTGGGGCTCATGACCTATACCGCCTTCCGGTTGGCACCCCTCCTACTACTGGCGGCGGTTACCCTATACGTGCTCCTGCGCCAGCTTCCCCTGAAGGAAGCCGCCCTCGGCCTGGCTCTGCTGATCGCCGCCACTGCGGTGGCCGCTACCCCCGAAATACACCACTACCTGAGCGACCCCGAGTCCTTCTCCGAGCGCACCCGCCGGGTGTCCATCCAGGGAGACCGAAGCCTGTGGGAAGCCCGCGAGGACGTGCTGGAGAGCCTCAAAAGGCACTTGGGGATGTTCAACTTGGCCGGCGACCGCAACGGCCGCCACAACCTGCCCGGTGCCCCTCAGCTTCATCCCCTCACGGGTTCCCTCTTCGTTCTAGGGGCCTTCGGCTGTCTGGCACTCCTCCGAGCCCCACAGTCGTGGATGCTGCTGGTGTGGATTCTGGTGATGCTGCCGGCGGGCGTGCTCAGCGTCCTCTTCGAGGCGCCCCAGGCTCTGCGCACTATCGGGCTGGTCCCGGCCGTCTACCTCATCGCCGCCGTACCTCTGGCCGATCTCTGGAGTCGCTGGTGCGATACCTTCGGTGCTCGTCGCTGGCGACTCCTGGCACCCGCACTAGCCGCCGGACTGGTGTGGCTCCTTGCCGGGTCTTATCACACCTTCTTCCTCCGTCAGGCTAGCGACTTTGCCGTGTGGAACGGCTTCTCCACCCCCGAGACGCATATGGCTCTGTCCATCCGAGCTCGCGGCCAAGGGAGGACCATATACGTAGACCCGGTCTTGCACGGCCAGCCCACCGTTCGTTTCCTCCTCCCCGAGTACGCGGAACCGGACCCCTACGTGCCTCAGGAAGTTCTGCCCCTGCGCGAAAGCGGCCCTGAAGGGGCTCTGGTGTTCGTGTGGGAGCAGCACCGCTCGCTGGCCCAGCTCCTGGCTCGCTGGTATCCCACCGCTGAACTGGTGGAGCACGCCAATCCCGCCGATGGTCATGCTTCCATGTACGAGTTCATCCTCAGCCCGGCCGACATCGAGCAGCCGCGCGGGCTGGAGATGGAGACCGCATGGCCGGGTGAGTCCGGCGGCCCTCTGCCGTCACCTCGGCTGGAACTGGAACTGGCAGAAGGGATGCCCCTGCCTCAGGCAGTGACCTGGCGTGGCGTCCTGGTTGCGCCCCAGTCCGGGACCTACCGCTTCCGGCTCGAGGCGCCGGGACAGGCGGCCGTGATGCTGGATGGGGCCACCGTAGTTCGGGCGCCGGAGGTCCGCACGGCCGAAGTGCACCTGGCGCGCGGCCGGCACGACCTGTGGGCCCAGCTCCTGCCCGATCGCGCCGGGCGGCTGCAGTTCCTGTGGCGCCTTCCCGACGCGACGGAGTATGTCGCGGTGTCCGAGCAGTACTTCTATCACTTCCCCGTCGAGCCCGGCGGCCTCCAGGGAGACTATCTGCCCGGTGCCGGCGACGACTGGTCGCCGTCGGCTCTTGCTCCCGCCGGGTCGAGCCAAGGCTTCAGCCGGGTGGATCCCTGGGTGGACATGTTCGTGCACAAGCTGCCGCTGGAGCGACCCTACCGGGTGCGGTGGCATGGCTGGCTGGTGCCGCCCATGCCGGGGCAGTACGTGCTGTCCCTCTCGGCCCGAGATCGCGCCCAGCTGTGGCTGGACGGGGAGCCGGTGCTAGACACGGCGGAGCCGGAGGTCCCAGCGCTCCTGGCGGTGGAGCTAGCGTGGGCGGTACCCATCGAGGTCCGTTTCTGGGACGAGACGGGCCACACCAGGGTGAAGCTCCGCTGGCTGCGGCCGGATGGACTGGAGGAGGTGGTGCCCACCAGTGCCCTGCTACCCCCCGCTCCGAGGGCCGTAGCAGTAGGAGACTGAGGCAGGAGCCGGGCCCCTGCTGGTGGCACCCTGCACCCCTGAGGGAAGCGGCCTACCGGCGAGCACCGCCAGTGCAGCATTCGCCGGTTCCGCCATCGCCTTCACTAGTCGGGCGGCGTGGCCTTCTCGTTCGGGCCCTGGCCGGCGGCCCGGTTCCTCATCTTCTCGTACAGACTGCGAGCATCCGGATCGTTCGGATCAGCCTCCATGGCCAGCTGGAAGAAGCGCGCCGCTTGTTCCCATTCCCCCCGCTCCCTGTGTACCAGGGCCAGGTTGTAGGCCACGTTGGGGGCCTTCGGGTCCAGCTCCAGAGCTCGCCGAAAGGCAGCAATGGCCCTTCGTTGGCATTCGCCCTCGTCCCCCAGCCGCAACCGCAGCAGCGCAGCGCCCAGGTTGGACCACACGAGAGGATCGTTGGGTGCCACTTCCGCCGCCCGGCTGAGGACGGCCTCGGCCTCGATGTACCGCCCTAGCACCACGTAGGCCCCTCCCAGGTTCAGCATGATGCTCGGATCGTCCGGCAGGCTGGAGAGCGCCTCTCGAAGGAGAGGCAGGGCCTTCTCCGGCTTGCCCTCTTGCAGGTACGAGGCCCCTCTGTTACTCAGCTCGAACGCCCGGCGGCGCTCTTCGCTCGATCTCTCACTCACGCTCTACGTTCCTTTCCTCTGCGAAAACCGGCGGCTATCACCGCCTGCAACCCGCGCTTCACCCCGGAGGGAAGCTGGCGATGACCGTCATCCCATGTGAGGATCGGTAACCTTCGTGGCGGGAGGAGGCAGGCACGAAGAAAGAGTCGCCCTGGTTGAGGGGCACCGCCCCCTGCGCTGTCACCAGCTCTCCCTCACCCTGCACCACTATGCCAGAGTAGGCCCTCCCCCGGTGAGGATCCGGGAGGTCACCCACAATATGCAGTTCGCAGGCGGAGAAGAGGTCTGTGTCCTCCGCCCCGATGAGCGTTATCTCCGCCCCGCTATCCCCCGGACGGCGGCGAAGGGTGGCGGCAGCCACGGCGTCCATTCCGGTTGGGCCATCGAAGTCGAACACGTCCAGAGCCAAGTCCACGTCCAGTCCCATCAGAGCGGCCCGTTCGCTCAGGTGCACCTGGCCCACCTGGAACTCGGCACTCACTACCCAGTCGGTCGGCTCTTGCACCTCGACCATGAAGACACCCGGCCCGATGGCGTGGGGGACCCCGGCCCGTACGATGTACATGTCCCCCGGCTCGACAGCTATCCGGTTGAGGGCCTGCTCCATGCCGGCGCTGTCCTGCCGTATCACCAAGTCCCTGAACCCGGCTTTGTCCATGCGCTCCGCGAAGCCGAGGAGGATGTAGGGCTCCTGGCCACCGACGCAGCGGGTGCCAAGGACAAGCCATGACTCCGTCTTTCCAAAGCGATCGTTGAGGTGCTGCCGGGAAAATTCCGGGCTGGGGTGCGCCTGGATCTGCAGCCTCTCGGCCGAGTCCAGCAGCTTCACCAGCAGAGCTAGACCACTGCCGAACCGACGGACATGCTCCGCGCCCAGGAAGGCCTCCGGCGCCAGCTCCAGGAGACGGCGCAGGTAGACCACGCTCCCATCCTCCAGCACCACCTGGCTCAAACCCTCGACCAGCTGCTCCCGGCCCTCATTCAGAGCGCGGGTGTCGGAGGCGATCCAGTCCTCGGGGAACTGCCCATCCGCCGGGTTGGCCGCTCCGCGCAGTTCGTCTATGAGACGCCCGCCGCGATAGATGCGCCACACCCGGTTGTAGCTCAGCTTCAGCGGCGCCTCGGCCAGCGTTCGTGCCTGAGAGACGCTCACATCCATCCGGTATCCTCCTTCCCCGCCCCACGAAGGTGAGGAACAGAACCCTGATCTACGCTGATCAAGAGGAAAGAGTTTCAGAAGACCAGCGTGAATCAGCGTAGTATCAGCGCCATTAGCGTTCTATCCCCCTATCGCGGCGGCTCTCCATCCTCAGTCTGCCGTTCGTCGGTTGGGATGGGCTCCGGGCCCACGGCAACTCGTATGACCGCGTTGTGGATGGTACGGGCATCGTCGGAGGCCAGGAACAGGGCCAACTTCGCCACCTCTTCCGGCTGGGGCAGCAGTTCGGGCCTCTCGAAGGGGTAGTTCTGGGCTCGCATCTCCGTAGCCACGGGCCCGGGGCAGATGGTATTCACGTTGATTCCGTACCGCCCCACCTCTTGTGCCAGCGACTCGGCGAAACCGATCACGGCGAACTTGGAGGCGCTGTAAGCCGCCTTCCAGGCCGAGCCCCTCAGGCCCGCGCCCGACGACACGTGGATGATCTTGCCAGACCGTCGAGAGATCATGTGGGGGAGTACTGCCTGGGTGCAGAGAAAGACCCCCTTGACGTTCACGTCAAAGGTCAGATCCCAGTCCTCCTCGGTAGTGTCGAGCACGTACCCGTGGCGGGCCACGCCGGCGTTGTTGATGAGGATGTCCACACCCCCAAAGCGATCCAGCGTAGCCGCGACCAGACGCTGCACCTGACCCTTGTCGCGCACATCGGTGGGAACCCCCAATGCCTGCCCACCCTGGGCCTCGATCTGGGCTACCACTGCCTCGAGTTCACCAGAGCTCCGGGCCGCCAGGGCCACTCGCGCTCCCTCCCGAGCAAAGAGCAACGCTGTGGCCCGTCCTATCCCCCGGCCTGCCCCGGTGATGATGGCCACCCGCCCGTCAAGCTTCATGTCCGGTCTCCTGCGTGCGCTGATGCCGGACCATGATACGGCGCGCGGCGAGTTGCCACAACCGCCGCCGGGAAGAGAGAAAGGGGTGGGGGGAACTCTGCGGGAAACCCCCCACCCCTGTCCACAGGAGGGATAGAGCACTGCAGGAGCGATCCTGACTTGCTCGGTAATATACTACCACATCGGTCACCTTTAGGCAACCGGCGCCAGCGTCGCCGCTCAGGGTCGGGAGCACAGATGCCGATTGCCGTCGCTCAGGGCCTACGCCGCGCTCGCACCAGGCGAGCCCGCCCCGACTGCACCACCGGTGCGCCTTCCGTCGAGGATTGCGCGCACCCTGTCCGGAAGTGTCTACCGTGCTTGGCGGACCTTCCGTCGAGGACTGCCGGCGCTCGCGCGCTCTCTCCCCAGGTGGCTACCGCATCTGGGGCACCTTCCGTCGAGCATGCCAGGGATTCCTCGTCTGTCAAAGCCAGTCTCGCTCGGCCATCCCTACCACCTATCATACGAGGAGTGCGCGCGCCCACGGGCGCTGTCCCCCCGGGTGCCTGCCGCAGCCAGGGGCGCCCACTCCTCAGGAGAAGTCCGAGACCTGCAGAAGCGCTACCGCCCCGCCCCCTAGCCGACTCAAGAGTCAGTCCCAAGAGCGGTGAGCAAACCACTTGCGCCCGTCCGCCCAACATGCTCGGCCCCTCTATCCTCAGCTCCTTCGCGCCAGCAGCAAGTGCCCTCGACACCGGGGGCCGAGTCATCGCGCGCGACCCTTCTCAGCTCCTTCGGGGGATTAGGTCACCCTCTTGAGGAATCCGTGTGCCCAGACGCCGCGCCGCTCGGGCAGTACCTCCGTCGGCGGGATCCTGCTGGCTGGCTTGACTCGCTGACAGGGGGCCCTAAGCTACCCACCTACAGTGTGCTGTCTGGGAGTTAGCTATGATGCCAGTAGGTCCTCTCATGGTTGAGCACCGTCTCATCGAGCGTTGGGTGACCCTGCTAGAGCCACAGGGCCAGCAGATGGAAGCGGAGTTCCTCATTGCCTCTGTTGACTTCCTGCAGACCTATGCTGATCGCATCCACCACGGCAAGGAAGAGGACATCCTGTTCCATTTCCTCTCAGAGAAGGCACTCTCGACCGAGCACAGGCGCACCATGGAGGATCTGATCGAGGAACACGTACGGATGCGGCGATTCGTGGCCAGTCTGGCTCACGCGGGCCCACGTGGCGAGGGATGGGCAGGCCTGCAGGTGCTACCCCAGCTCTACCGAGCCCACATTGCCAAGGAAGACAAGCAGTTCTTCCTTCCCGCCATGACCTACCTCACTCCAGAGGAGCAGGCTCAGGTGCTCGACCAGTTCCGGGAGTTCGATCGCCGTATGATCCATGAGAAATGCAAGGCGGCGGTTGGTGCCTGGGAGGCGCGAGCGCCCCAATGGGCGAAGCACTCCCGGTCGTGAGTGGCTGCACAAGCGAGTGCTGTACCCCTTGCCGAGTGAGAGCCAACCTTCTACCATCGGCTCAGCCGCACCCTGGGAGGTGAGCGCGTGAACGACACCAGCAGGCAGAGGATGGCGTATCTGATCGGCGCCGTGATCGTGTGGGTAGCCATCATCATCGCCACGGCCGCGGTCCTGGCCGAGTCGCCCCAGCTCTCCACCATGCTAGCCATTCTCGGGGGCGGCGCGGTGTGGTTCGTGGTCATCGTCCCCGGAGCCATCTGGCGCCCGCGCTGAACTTGTGCCGCGAGGCCCTCCTCAGAAGAGGGTGAGGGGTCCGGGTTTCCGGACCCCTCACCCCGAAAGGAGGAGAAGAAAGCTACTCGAGTGTAGCCGACGCAACTCTCATTGTGTCACCACTCTCCCCGGGCCGCTTGACGGAACGCATACGGAAAGGGCACGGTCTCGCAATAGTGAGGTTAACGCCCTCAGCGAGGCATGCCGATCACCTCCCGGATCTTGAGCCGGGCGAACTCCCGGGCGTACGCTGGTCGCACCACGATGGCCGTGTCGGCCCCAGCGCCCGTCCCTCCAATGGCGATGGCGTCGCTCCCCATGTCCAAGCGCCCTGCTTCCGCCGCCATGACGGAGACCTCCACCGCCACCTTCATCCCCTGAGAGAAGCAGCAGAGCATGTCGCAGGCTATGCGGTTGGGCGCCAGCCCACCCCCTCCCATAGCCTCGCTCACGTCGTTGGCTAGGGCGTGCGTGGTCGTCACTATCTCCAGCCCTGCGTCCAGCATCCGCCGCCTCTCCTCCTCGGTGGGCGTCCAGCCCTCCCGGTAGTAGGAAGCGGAGTGGGTCACGGCGATCACCCGCACCTCGGGGTCGAAAGCGGCCCGAGCGGTGAGGGCGCTGCGCCCGTGGCTGGTGGCTACCACTACCTGGCGGATGCCCAGGTGGCGGGCCCGCCGGGCGGCGGCGTTGATGACGTCATCGGTGTTTCGCGGCCCCGGCCGCTCGTAGTAGTGGATCTCGCCGACCTGTACCATCGTTCCTCCTCGGCTCCGTCCGCTCTGATTCAGCCACCGCCTCCTTCCCGGTCCTCGGCCTGCCGCTCGGGTCCCTCCCCTCCTCGCAGGCGTGCGAGGCGCTCGGACACCCGTCGCTCGTACCCCAGGCGCCCGGGGCGGTAGTAGGCCCGGCCCCGGAGAGCGTCTGGCAGGTACTGCTGCTCCACCCAATGCCCCGGGAAGTCATGGGGGTACAGGTAACCCTCCCCATGGCCCAGCGCCGCTCCGTCGCGGCTGGCATCCTGCAAGTGGCGAGGAACCTGCACCTGACCCTCCCGCTCCACGTCCGCCAGAGCGGCGAAGTAACCACCGGCCGAGTTAGACTTGGGTGCCGTGGCCAAGTAGATGGCAGCGTGGGCCAGGTTGTACTGCGCCTCCGGCAGGCCCACCCATTCCAGGGCCCGAGCCGCCGCCACCGCCACCTGCAGCGCCTGAGGGTCAGCCATGCCCACGTCCTCCGAGGCAAAGATGATCATCCGCCGGACGATGAAGCGGGGGTCTTCCCCGGCGTAGATCATCTTAGCCAGCCAGTACAGGGCCGCATCCGGGTCGGAACCACGCATGCTCTTAATGAAGGCGCTGATGGTGTCGTAGTGAGCGTCGCCATCTTTGTCGTAGAGGATGGCTCGCCGCTGCATGGCCTGCTCCGCCACCGCCAGGGTGATTCGCACCACGCCGTCACGGTCCGCTGGAGTGGCCGTGGCCGCCGATTCCAGCGCGTTCAGCGCCACCCGTGCGTCGCCACCGGCCAGCTTGGCGATGTGTCTCAGCGCTTCCTCCTCCACCTCGAGGGGGATTCGCCCCAACCCCCGCTCTTCATCCGCCAGCGCCCGCCGCATTATGGTCAACAGATGCTCCTCGGAGAGCGGCCGAAGCTGGAATACCCGGCTGCGGGACACCAGCGGCCCGATCACCTCGAAGTAGGGGTTCTCAGTGGTCGCCCCGATCAGGATCACCGTGCCATCCTCCACGTAGGGAAGCAGAGCATCCTGCTGAGCCTTGTTGAACCGGTGGATCTCGTCCACCAACAGGATGGTGCGCACGCCGGAGGACTGTAAGGCGCGCCGCGCCTCCTGCACCACCCGGCGGATGTCGGCCACACCGCTGGTCACCGCGCTCAGGGAGGTGAACTGGGACTTGGTGGCGTTGGCAATGATGACCGCTAGGGTGGTCTTGCCCACGCCCGGAGGGCCCCAAAGGATGATGGAAGACACCTGATCCCTCTCGATGGCCTGCCTCAAGATGCGGCCCGGGCCCAGAATGTCCTCCTGCCCTACGAACTCCTCCAGCGTCTGGGGGCGCATCCGCGCCGCCAGCGGCTGCCGGCTGGATGGCTGGGGCTGCGGCTGCCGGAACATCCTGGTTTGCATGGCGCTCCTCCAGGCTCCAGTGTAGCCTCGGCCCGCACGGGTGCAAGAGCGCCTGCAAGAACCCGCGCGAGTGATGTGAAGCTCGGAGAAGAGCCGGCCTGCACGGGTCAGCTCTGGGCTGCAGTAACCCCCGAGGAGTTCGCGCGCCCACGCGCGAAACATCCCCAGCGACACACGATCCCCTCCGAGTGCCCCCGCGCCTCGGCACACACATCTCACCGGCGACCAACCACCCCCGAGGAGTTCGCGCGCCCACGCGCGACAGGGTCCCAGCGACACACGATCCCCTCCGAGTGCCCCCGCGCCTCGGGGCACACATCTCACCGACGACCAACCACCCCCGAGGAGTTCGCGCGCCCACGCGCGAAACATCCCCAGCGACACACGATCCCCTCCGAGTGCCCCCGCGCCTCGGGGCACTCCTCAGAAGAGGCCCCAGCTCGCCAGCCGGCGGCGTTCCGCCTGAGCGGGATCGCGGCCGACGAGCATCCCCCCGACCGTGAGCTCTCGCCGGTGCCTGCTCCATGGCTATCCTGGGCCCGTCCACCGGCAAGACACCGGCCCTGCGTGCGCCGAAGCAGGGCAGGCAGCAGGCGGTCCTTTGCCCAACGAAACAACACTGTAGTAGACTGATGGCGATTGCACCGGGTCGGCGCCACATGTCTCGCTTCATCTCGTCAGCCGGCTCGGCCTAGTGGGGGCGTTCCTGCCCCCGCCGTCGAATGCGTCCGGTCGCCGGCTCGACCCGGCGCTCTGCAGCCCGGAGGGAAGCTCTTGTCTCGCTATCTGGCCTATCTCTCGCTCACCTTCAAGCTGGCCGCCAGCCGTCTGCGCAACCGCATGGGTCTCACGCTTCTCAGCCTGGTGGGCATAAGCCTGTCCGTGGGGCTGGTGGTGTCCATTCCCGTCTTCTCCGAGCTCGTCAGCCGTTTGGTGCTCCGGCAGGAACTGACGGACTTCGCATCGGTGAACCAGCGGCCCCTGTTCACCCTGCGCTACTACTCGCTACCCAGCACCGGCTGGCCCATGAAGGTAAGCGACGTGGACTTGAACGGTCTCTGGTTGGCCGATATCACTCGCCGCGAGATCGGCCTGCCCATCGTCTCCAGCTACACTCAAGTGGAGAGCCCTGGGCTCCTGTTCCGGCCGGGCACGGGCGAGAGCGAGAGCGACGGGGGCACCACCAGAGGCAGCGGCGGGGCGGTGACCTTCTTCAGCGTGGCCTTCATTGAGGGGGCAGAGCAGAACCTTGAGGTAACCAGCGGCGCCCCCTTCGCCACCGCCGAGGACTCTCCCTACCTTGAGGTCTGGGTCCAGCCCCCCCTGGCCGCAAAGCTCGGCCTCAACGTAGGCGACGTGCACCGCCTGGCCTACTTCGCCGCCGGGCAGCAAGACCCCATCCCCATCCACATCGCCGGCGTGTGGCAGCCACGCGAGGGCTCGGAAGGCTTCTGGTATGGGGACCCCACCAAGGCGCTGCAAGACCACTTCCTCACCACCCGCGACGCCTACGTGCGTTTCGTCGAGCCCCGTGTCTACGAGAGGACCGGCTTCAACTTCTGGTACTTCGTCCTCGATGACAACAGGATGATGCTCGACCGGGTGGAGCACTACGCCCGAGGCCTGGAGCAGGTGCGGCGCCTCTCGGGCGAGAAGCTCCCCCGGCCCGGACTCGACCTGTCTCCCATCGAGCCTCTGCGCCAGGCAGCTAAGCGCAAAGACATGCTCTCCACCATGCTCTATGGCATGAGCTTGCCGGTTCTGGGGCTGCTCTTCTTCTTCCTCGGGCTTATCTCATCTATCGCCGTACGGTACCAGAAGGGCGAAGCCGCCCTTCTCTCTAGCCGTGGGGCCACCGGCTTCCATATCCTGGGCATCAGCCTGGCGGAGGCGCTCATCTTGGGCGCGGTGGGCATCCCGCTTAGCCTACTTACCGGCTACGCGCTCTCCCGCTTGGCGGGGCAGGCCCACGACTTCCTCTCTTTCGGTTCTCGGGACCTGCCTCAGACGGGGCTGATGGGTATGGACGTCCGCTTCTTCCTGGCCGCCATCGGCCTGAGTGTCCTTACCCGCCTAATCCCTGCCGTGGGAGCCGCGCGCCAGAGCGTAGTCCAGTACGAACGCGAAAGGTCCCGCCCCCGCATCTCGCCCCCGTGGCTGCGCTTGACCCTGGTCGTACCCCTGGTGATCTCCACCGGGTACGCCTATCGGCAATTGCAGATCCGGGGTACCCTGGGGATGCTCTCCTGGGAGCCCTCGGGTAGCCCTCTACAGGATCCGCTCATCTTCCTGGCGCCCACCTTGTTCTTCTTCGCCGCCGCCCTTCTGGTAGCCAGCGTCTTCCCTCTGCTCATGCGCCTGCTGGACTTCCTGGCGGCCCGCTTGCTGGCCGTACCCGGGTACCTGGGCTTTCGCAACTTGGGGCGGGAGGGTGGTCAGTACGCCAACGCCCTCTTCCTAGTGGTGCTGTGCCTGGCGGTGGGCGCCTTCCAGGCTTCAATGGCCCAGAGCGCCAACCGCTGGTTCGTGGAGCGGCTGCAGTACCGCGTAGGCGCCGACTTCAGCTTCAAGCTGGTGGAAGAGGAGTCCTTCGGCGCTCGCCTCCTGCCCGTAACCGACTACCTGCAGATCCGCGGCGTGGAGGACGCTGCTCGCATGGGAGAGTACCCCGCCGAGTTCAAGGCCCCCAACGCCTCTCGCTCCCAGAAGATCCGCCTTCTGGGCGTGGACCGGGTCGACTTCCAGCGGGTCGCCTACTGGCGCCGGGACTACGCTCCCGAGTCACTGGGGGAGCTGATGAATCGGCTGGCGCTGGTGCCCGATGGCCTCATCGTCCCTCGCCAGGCGCTGGGCCAGACGGGCCTGCAAGCAGGGGACAAGATCCGGCTGGACGTGTCGGTGGACTACGAGCGGCGCAGCATGGAGTTCACCATCGCCGGCGTCTACGACTACTTCCCCACCGTCTATCCCGAGGTTCAGCCGGCCGTCATCGCCAACTTGGAATACATTTTCGAACGCGCCGGGATGACCCTTACCCACGGCGTCTGGCTCCGCACCGCTCCGGGCATGGACGCCAAGCGGCTGTATGACGCCTGCGGTGGGCTGGGCGTTATCATCACCCAGATCAAGGACCTGCGGGGCATGGTCAGCGACGACACTTCCCGCCTGGAACGAGTGGGCGTGTTCGGCATGCTGTCTATCGGCTTCCTCGCCTCCGCCGGCCTCTCCATCCTGGGGCTGCTCATGTACATCTCCGCCTCGCTGTCGTCGCGCCTGCAGCGGTTCGCCGTTCTGCGCGCCATTGGCTTCAGCCTGAACCAGCTCATGACGGTGGTGACCCTGGAATTCGTCACCGTCATCGTCTATGGCGTCGGTGGAGGGTCATTCCTGGGAGTGCTCGCGTCCGAGCTGTTCGTGCCCTACTTCCAGCTCACCGAGGACCCCAGCCTACCCGTGCCCCCGTTCGTCGCCGAGATCGCCTGGCGGGAGATTGGCATGTTCTCGCTAGTCTTCGCGGCGCTGCTGGGCTCCGCCGTGGCCGCCCTTCTCTACGGCGTAGCCCGGCGGCAATTGGCCCAGGCTTTGCGGCTGGGCGACCAGGAGTAACACCCGGCCAAGGGCAGGGGCCAATGCCGCCCTCAGAGGAAAGGCGCCCATGCACCTGGACGGCTATGGATGTCCGGCTCGTGCCAGGCTGGTGCACAGAGGGCCAGCCCCGGAGGCTCTCCTCCCACCGTGGCCGGGCCTCGGGATGTAGCAGCTCAGGATCGGGGGAGACATGCCGACCAGCGCTGTCGCTCAGGGCCTTCCCTGCGCTCGCGCTAGGCGAGCCAGCCTTGGCGGCACCGCGGGAACACCTTCCTTCGAGGGGTGCACGCGCCCACGCGCGCCGCGCCCCCAAGTGCCTACTGCGCTTGGGAGCGCGGACTCCTCAGGGGGAGGCTGGGACCTGCCCGGATGCTAGCGCCTTGCCCTTCTAGCCGGCCGAAGAGCCTGCCGCCAAAGCCGGTGAGGAAACCACCTGCGCGCGACTGCCGGCTGAACACACTCACCCCCGATCCTGAGCTCCTACCGGAGATGTCCCTATGGAAATGGTACGTCGCTTGAGCTAGAATGCGCTCACCATGGGTGAAGCCGACGGCCATCGCTCCCGGTGCGCCCGCAGCATCGCCGACTGGGCGCGCCCTGCTGGCACGCCGGCTCCCGATCGGAGAGGAGGCTTGACAGCGTTCGTTGGCGGGACCTATTGGCCCCGCCGTCAGGTTCGCGACCTGCCCATGCGCGTGTCCGTTCATCTGAGCTATGTGGGCTGAGGGAGGAGACGATGGATCCGACCGAGTTGAACCGACGGACATTTCTCAAGGTCACGGGACTGGCAGCTACTGCGGCGGTCGCCGCAGCCTGCGCAGCCGCTCCCACTCCGGCTCCCACCACTGCGCCGGCTGCCGAAGAACCCACTGCCACTCCCGCCGCAGCTGCAGCTGAGGCACCGACCGCGCCCCCGGCAGCCAAGTACAAGGAGGCGCCAGCGCTGGCCCAGAAGGTAGCCGCCGGTGAGCTGCCCCCGGTGGAGGAGCGCCTGCCTAAAGAACCGATGGTGGTCCCGGTCGAGGAGGAAATCGGCCAGTACGGCGGCACCTGGTACCGCGCCGCCGTGGGTCCCGGGGACGCCTGGGCCGCCGGTCGCCTGGCGTATGAGAACTTGCTGCGCTACGCCAAGGACGGCAACACCATCATCAACAACCTGGCCAAGAGCTACGAGGCCAATGAAGACGGCACCGAGTTCACCTTCTACCTGCGCGAGGGCATGCGCTGGTCCGATGGCGAGCCCTTCACCGCCGATGACTTCGTCTTCTACTACGAGGACGGCCTCCTCAACAAGGACCTTTATCCCACCTTCCCCTCCGACCTGCGGGACCCGGTGCACGGCGAGCCCATGACTCTGGAGAAGGTGGATGACTACACCATCAAGATCACCTTCCAGAGCCCCTACTGGCTCTTCATCAGGACCCTGGCCAGTTACACCGGTACCGACATGTTCCGCTGGCCTAAGCACTACCTGCAGCAGTTCCACCCCAACTACGCCGACGCCGACGAGCTGGCCGCGAAAGTCAAGGACGCTGGCTTCGACAACTGGTGGGAGCTGTTCACCAACCGCCGCGACTGGACCAATCCCGAGTGCCCCGTCGTATGGCCCTTCGTGCCCACCCGGGTCCCGCCCGACGTCCCCATCGTCTGGGAGCGCAACCCCTACTACTGGAAGGTGGATCCAGAGGGCAACCAGTTACCCTATATAGACCGCATCCAGTGGGACGTGGTAGAGAACTCCGATCTATTGAACCTCAAGGCCCTGGCCGGCGAGATTAGCATGCAGTTCCGCCACATCCTGTGGAGCAACTACCCGCTGTTCATCGAGAGCGCCGAGCAGGGCGACTACCGGGTGCTTCAGTGGGTAGATGGCACTGGCCCCAACTCCATGCTCTACTTCTGCTTCAATCACAAGAACGAAGCCTTGCGAGAGATCTTCAACAACCGCGACTTCCGCATCGCCCTGTCCTTGGGCATCCAGCGTTCCGACATCAACGAGCTGGCCTATCAGGGCATGGGCAGGCCGGTGCAGGCCACGGCCACTCCCGAGTGCCCGTACAGCAAAGAGGAGTACCTCAACCGCTGGATCGAGCATGACCCCGACACCGCCAATGCCATGCTGGACGAGATGGGCCTCAGCCAGCGCGACGACGAGGGCTTCCGCACTCTTCCCAGCGGCGATCCCCTGACCATCACGGTCGAGTACGCCCCCGTCTTCGGCCCCTGGCGCGATTGCGTCAGCCTGATCGCCGACCAGTGGAAGGAGATCGGCATTCGCATCATTACCAAGGAGGAGGACCGCAGCCTCTGGCAACAGCACATGGATGGCAGCGAATTCGACATGTCCGTGTGGACTATGGGCGGCGCCTACAACCCTCTCCTGGGCCCCACCTGGTGGCTCCCCGGCACCTACGCCGCCAATGAGTGGCTCCGCTGGCGGGACACCAAGGGCGAGCGGGGAGAGGAACCCCCGCCGGAGGTCAAGCTTCAGTACGAGCTGTACGAGAGGATCAAGGCCGCCCCACCTGACGAGCTGGACGCCGTGGCTCAGCAGTTCGTAGACAACCATTCCGACAACATCTGGTTCGTGGGCGTGGTCGGCCTGCTGCCGGTGCTGGTCATCGTGAAGAACAACTTCCGCAACGTGCCCGAGGTGGCCCTATCCGACGACCGGGCCAAGACGCCCGGCTGCACCAACATCGAGCAGTACTTCATCAGGAGTGCATGAGCTGGACCTCTCCTCGACCCCCCTTCCCGGAGAGGGAAGGGGGGCGGGGTTACAGCAGCCTCACTACAGGAGACCTTCAATATGACCCGGAAGTGCATCGTCGTTGGGATGGACGGCGTCAGCCCCCACTTCGTCCAGTACCTCATGGCCGAGGGCCGGCTGCCGAACTTCAGGCGCATGATCGAGGAAGGCACCTTCGCACCTCACTGTCTCTCTTCCGTCCCCACCTCCACTCCCGAGAACTGGACCACTATCTCTACTGGAGCCTGGAACGGTACCCACCAGGTCATGTCCTTCCAGGTCTTCCGCCCACCGGAGCTTCGCGGCCGCTGGATGGCTGGCTACACCTCAGCCGAGACGCGAGCCGAGTTCATCTGGGACGCTCTGGAGCGTGCCGGCAAGCAGACCATCCTGCTCAAATACCCCGCCTCCCACCCCCCGACCATGCGCACCGGGGTGCAAGTGTGCGGCTGTCACGTCAAGCCCTGCGCCCATCAGATCGATGGCGCCCATATGTTCGCCACCGAGGAACCGCGAAACGCCCCCCTCTGCCTGCAGCCGGCGCTAAATGGCGCAGACCTCCCCAGCCGCCTGCCCGTCCTGGCCGGCGAGCTCGTCTTTGAGGCCCGTGGCATCGGCGGCGAGTCGGTGGGCGAAGGTATGGATGAGCGCAGCACCCTCTACGGCGTCCCTGACGGCGACGAGCACAAACCCGCCGGGGTCAGCCTGGCCACCCCGGTGTGCAAGATCCTTCCGCCCGGCCACCGTTACCATCTCTTCCTCCTCTCCCACGACGGCAATGGCTACGATCGCGTCGTCATCGCCAAAGACGAGAGAGCCCGTCAGAGAGTGGCCGAGATCGGCCCGGGCCAGTGGTCACAGTGGATACGCGACACCTTCCGCACCATGGACGGAGAGCGCGAAGGTACCTTCCGCTTCAAGCTGCAGCAGCTTTCGCCAGACGGGCGGTCGGTGCGGTTGTACGCTACCCAAGTGATGGACGTGGACCACTACACCACCCCTCCTGAGGTAGGGCGGGAACTAGTGGACAACATTGGCCCTTTCATCACTGACATCGCCTGGGAAGGGCTGGGCCACTACGGCGCCAACTCCTGGTTCGACGAGTCGGTCATGGTGGACCTGGCCGACTACCAACACGACTGGTTCGTCCGGGCCATCGAGTACCTGACCCGCACTCGCGACTGGTCGCTGCTGATGATGCAGGCCCACGCCATAGACTGCGCCAACCACCACGGCCTCAACGTGGCCGACCCCTACGCCAACCCGGACAACCGCGAAGAGGGCAACCGCCACCTGAACTTCATCAAGCGCCTGATGGACAGCCTGGACGGGATGCTGGGCCGCATCCTGGACCTGGCCGATGAAGAGACCACCGTATTCCTGGTCTCAGATCACGGTGGGTTGCCGGGCGACATCCGCGTGGACCATCGCCGGGTGCTGGAGGACTCGGGGCTATTAGTGCGAGGGCCGGACGGAGAGACAGACTGGAGCCGCAGCCGCGCCTACCTCACCAACGGGCTGTTCGTCAACGTCAACTTGGAGGGGCGGGAGCCCCACGGCATAGTCCCGCAGAAGGACTACGAACGCACCCTGGACGAGATCATGGCAGCGTTGCACGCCTACGTGGACCCGCGGACGGGGCTGCACCCCTACAACCTGGTCCTGCGCAAGAAGGATATGCGCTACGTGGGCCTGTACGGCGACCCGACCAATCAGAAGATCGGCGACATCCTCTTCACTCTGAAGGAGCGCTTCGGCGGCAACCACGGCGAGCAGCTGTCCACTGCCGCCTGGGGCCTGGGGTCGAACACTTGCCTGCTAGTGATGCGGGGGGCTGGCATCCGCCGCGGGGTGGAGCTAGAGCGCACCGTCTGGCTCACTGACATCGTGCCCACCATCTGTGCCTTGCTGGACACTCCGGTGCCGAGAGATTGCCAAGGCGCTATCATCTATCAGGCTCTGGAGCAGTAGAACACCAGTATTGCCGATGAGACGCTGATCTACGCGGATCCCCCATTGTCTTCCTTCATCAGCGAGGATCAGCGCCGTATCAGCGTCATCAGCGTTCTATGCCCTCACTTCTCCATCCGCTGCAACTCGATGTAGGCCGCCCGGGGCGAGCCCACGTCGGGATTGTTGATGGACCACCACCACTGCTCGTCGGCCGGAGTCCAA
>JABLXR010000029.1 GCA_013178015.1 Anaerolineae bacterium | reverse complement strand
AAACTCGTCTATCTGATCCATGATCCGGTCCGTCACCGACCAGTCAAATACCCCCTTGGCTAGCTCTATGTCCCTCCAGGCAAAGTTCTGCTTCACCCAGCCAAACCCCGCCTCCCGTATCATCCCTAAATCCCGATGCGCCGTCTCCGGCCGCCACCACAAAAACGCCTGCATCCCATACTCCGGCGACTCCATCGGTAGCCCCCGAGGCCCCTCAGCTAGAGGAGGCGCTGGCGTAGGGCTGGCCATGGCAGTCGGTGAAGGCACGCCGGTGGGCATCGGCCACGAAGTAGCGGAAGCCACCGCTGGAATGGCGGAGGCAGCGGCAGGTGGAGTGGCACTCATGGCTGCGCGGCTGGGGAAAAGGTCGTTGTCGTGACTGGCTGCTCGGGTCAGCATGGGCCCCTCACGGCCCATGGCCGCCCCCGGTCCGTTGCACCATATGTAGTACCCGAAGTAGCCCACCGCCATCAGGATGCCCACGGTCCACACGGCCAGCCACCAATAGAGCCAGCCCGGCCAGGAACGCCGTTCCCCGGTTCCGTTGCTCTCCACCCAGCCCCTCACTCAGAGACGTTGCCTAGGCACCGAAGAGAGCGCCAAGGCCAGCATCGCCCGGTGCCTCCCGGTGTAACACGGTGGGGGGTGACCATTGTCACCCCCCAGACCAAGGCGCACCCTCAATGCGGATGCGCCCGGCACCTGCCATTCTCACTTAGGCATGGCAGCCAAGGCGCTGTAGCAGGGCAGCGGACCCCACCCCTCGTCCACGATGCCCCACTGTGCCTGCTCCGACCCCGGAGCCACCACTTTGAAATTCAGATTCCATAGGAACATCGGCCCTACCCAGCCCCAGTTCCGCGCCATCTGGTAGGCACGAACGGTCCAGTCAGCCTGATCCTGGAGGCTGTTGTCGGCAGCGTACTCGTAGTGAACCACGGGCGCCGGCGACGAGGCCCAACCGAACTCCGTGGGCCAGATCTTCTTGCCTCCGTCGCCGTACACCACCATGATGTTGCGGTAGCCCTCCATGGTGGAGCGGAAGCTCCACGAGTGGTGCGGAGTATCGCAGGCGCCGGTGAACCCCGCCTGTCTCGCCTTGATGAACTCACAGGCGCCCTCCCAAGTCACGTCCGGGCTCACGTTGTATCCGCTGGGGTGTGCCCCTATACCATCCGCGTAGTTCTTCAGCCCCGCCCGGTACATGCCCTCCAGGTAGGCGAAGTCGTCCATGCCAAGTGGCGGTTGCGCCCCAGTAGGAGTCAGCGCGCCGCTAATCACCAGTGCACCAGGGTCGTTAGCTTTGATGGCAGCGTAGCAGTGCTTGAGCAACTCCACGTAACGCCCCGGGTCAATGGGCTCGTTGCCCCACTCATAGTGCAGGTTCTGCTCGTTCCAGACCTCATAGGCTCGCACCCGACCCCGGTATCGGGCCGCCATGGCCCCCAAGAAATCGGCGAAATCCTGCGGGTTGGCTGGCGGGCCCTCCACGCTCAGGTCCGCTCCCGGGGGCCTAGCCCAGGCGGGGGCCTTCACCACGCTGAGGAGGACATTAATGCCGGCGGCGTTGGCCGCGTCCACCACCTCATCTATGGCGCCCCACTGATAGTCGCCCTTGGAGGGCTCGAACAGCTTCCACTCGATCTGCTGCTTGACCCAGTTGAACCCCATGCCCCTGATCATGGCCATCACCTGAGGTGCCTGGCCGTTGTGGATCACATGGGCTTGGACGCCGTAGCCAAAACCGCCACCTCCGCTGGGCGGGGGAGCTACCACCGGCGCCGGCGTGGCCGTGGGCGGAGGAGCCTCCGCGGGAGCTTCCGACTGGCTTTCCGCGCCTGGCGCTGATGTGCTGGTGGGCACCGGGACAGCTGTGTCGGTGGGAAGGGGTCTGGGGGTAGGAGTCGCAGTAGGCTCCGGAGCAGCAGTAGCAGTGGGCGACACCACCTCCAACAACGTTCCCCCGTCCAGACGCGACTGGTGCGACCCCACCAACAGGGCCGCCTGCAACGCGTAACTGCCCGCCTGGGCCGGCGCCTTCACCTCCCAAGCGCCTGCCCCTGCCTCCAGGTTTCTGAACTGATCGCCCTGTAGAGCCAGACTCAGGGCCACCGGCTCGCGCGGGTCGCTCACCACTAGGTTGCGGTAGTCGGCCAGGACGCGCCAGGTGTCTGGATGCTGGCCGGTGCCGGTCACCGCTACTCCTCGGAGTCGGTAGGAGCCGATCAGAGCCAGCTTGTAGGCCAGGCTGCCCGGATCCTCAAGCTGCACCACGTGCTCAGTGCCGCCAGGGTCTCGGTAGCTAAACCAGTGTGTATGGGTGGCCTCATCGTACTGAAGACCGGACCACTCGGTGAGGCCAGCTAGGCGCACTTTCACCGGCTGCTCAGGGCCAACCTGATTCCCATTCTCGAGCTCGATTCGACCGAAGGATGCCAATATGTCGTCGTACCGCCGATACAGGATGTAGTTCAGAACCTTCTCCCGGCTCAAGGCAGGCAGATCCACGTAGAGCCGATATCGCTCCACCTCGCCTGTCGCCCAGCTGAGAAGGCGGGCAAGCGACCCATCCGTCCTGTACGCGTTGAGGTCGGCCGGAACAGGCACCACCAGCCGATCGGCCAGCATCCCCAGTGCTCTCCAGTCAAAAGCGCCGGTTACCCAGCGGTCATCGGCGATCTGGATGGGCGGACTGACTCGGATGCCCAGCACTTTGCCCATGGCATGCAGACGAGAAGACAACTCACGCACGAACTCGGTGAACCGCTCGCGCAGCTCCGGGTTTACCTCCCGGTATTCGAGTTCGATCCCGGTCCACTCGTTCTCGTCCACAGCCTGCACCAGCGCCTCGATGTGCGCCTGAGTGAGCTCGGGTATGGCCAGCACGTTGTCGGTGTAGTCACAGCGCACCACGCCATCCGGGCCCCAGTTTCTCACCACTGGCACCACCCAGGCTTCAGGGCTCAACTCGGCCACCTCCGGAGGCAGGCTCCCACCCAGCGAGCCGTCCTCCAGCAAGTACAGGCCCATGGGGTTGGCCTCGGTGGCCCCCTGAGCCAACGCCACCACGTCGGTACCGGGATGAAGATCGGCGGAGACGGCCGGCACCACAGGCTCCTGATGGAAGACAGCCAGAGGGCCGGGGACGTAGTCCAGGTTAGCCTCGATCTGGTCGTCCTCGGGGATAACGTGAGAGGGCACGAATCGCCAGCTGTTACCAGTCCACTCGTAGAGAGAGAGGGCCTCGTAGGGCTCGGCATCATTCGGGATAGGTATGGAATAGGTGATCAGCCGAACGCCTGCGCCGGGGTTGCGGGGGAGCTGGCCCCTAACCTGGAGATCATAGAGGGGGCTCTTCAGGCGCAGGTGACCAGGCACGTTCGTGGCGGCAGCGTAGTAGCTCTCCGATGCCTTGCCCTCTAGAAAATCCAGCCGGGGGATGCCAGTTAGCTTGGCGTAGACCTGACCGGCAGCTTCCTGCAGAGTGACTTGGGTGCCGTCAGGATCCGTCAGTGAACCGCCCTGAGAGCCGATGAACTGGTACCCGACGCCGCTGATGCGGTTGCACGCCGATAGAGGGGGGAGGAACAGCAAGCCGGCAACGAAGCCAACGGCCAGCATCACGTTGAGGGCCATGGCGTTCCGCTTGTCCTCCAGGAAAGCCACTGCCCTAACCGGAAAGCTCTTGCTCATGGATACCTCGCGCGGTTAGATAATCGGGAATTCGATCTCCGGAAGGAAGTGCTCGTGGGGCCGCTCGAAGTCGCTCAGGCGGCCCGGCGGAACGCGCGGCATTCTACACGCGAATCGGGGTCACGGCAAGCCCCCAGTGCCGGAGCAGGAGACGGGCTCTTCACCGTCGCGGCTCCCCCGACCGCCCGGCAGAGCCAGCCACAGAGCCGATAGCCAGGCTGCGCCCAGGGCATACCCGCCCACCACGTCGCTCAGGTAGTGTACCCCCAGGTGCAGTCGGCTCACCCCGATGAGCAGCAGAACTGCCCCTGTGAGGCCGTAGATGGCCATGCGGCCGCAGCGCGTCCGCACACTGGGCGCCAGCAATAGGGCCACTGCGCCGTAGAAGGCCATTGCCAGCAGCGCATGTCCACTGGGGAAGCTGAAGCTATCAACCTTCACCAGCGCCTCGACCACCTCGGGCCTGGGTCGGTGCACCATCTCTTTGACGACCAGGCTAAGGAGCCCGCCGCCCGCGGCAGCCAGCCCCGGCACCGCCGCCACCATCGTGCCGCTGCGGCGCTTGATCCATGCCCATCCCAACGCCAGGGTCGCCACCACGACCGTCGAGCCGAGCCGGGTGATGAGCAGCATCAAACCGGTCACCCAGCTGCTGCCCAGGCCGCGGAGAACCCCCGGGCCTACTCGGTCCGACGACTCCAGGCTGGCCAGCACAATAGTACACAGCAGCAAGACTAGGGCCAGCGCCGCCGCTTTCGCCGCCACTTGCCTGCTGGACTTCCTCTGTTGGCCCCCAGCCCTAGCGATCGGTATCGCTCACCTCCCACGCTCCGGCGCCCATCAGACAGAAGCCCTGCCATCCTAAGCCAAGATGTTCCGAGCGCCAACCGAGCTACTGGGATCCGTCCGGCGCCGGTCCCAAGCGGCGGCGCACCAGTCCGGAGGTAGCTCATGCTCGGTACTCTCTCCTCGCACGAGCGCGGGATCGGCTTAGCCTGGCCCTGGCTGTGGGGCTCGACAGCAGCCGGGGCGTTCGGGTGTCCCTAGGCAAACGCAGCCCGGCCCATCGGCCGACGAGCCGGCTTCGGCAGCCCCAGCCCCGTGATTCGCTTGAGCGCCGCCAAGCATCGGTGCGGGGCCTCAGACACAGAGTCGTCGCCCGAGCGTGCAGCGTTTGCTGGCCCTTGCGCTGGCTGGTATAGGCACCTATAATGGTCACACTTCTCCAGATTGCTCGTTGCACCTGCAACTCTGTGGCAACAGGGGTTTGCCAGATGGGCTCACCTATGGTTGCGGTCCGAGCGGTGTGGGCGTCTTCATCGCGGACGTCCGCCTTTCGCAAGGAAGCACTCCAGGGGTTCCTTTGCATCGTGCCATGGCTGCTGGGCTTTCTCATCTTCACTGCTGGCCCCATGGTGGCTTCGCTCTGGCTCAGCACCACCGACTACGAGATTCTGAGACCCATCCACTTCATCGGGTCAGGCAACTTCACCAGGGCGCTGAGAGACCCTCTCTTCAGCAAGAGCCTCTGGAACACCGCTTTCTACACTGGGCTCTATGTCCCCCTCCACATCCTCACCGCCCTCTTGGCGGCCATACTCCTCAACACCAACGTGCACGGGAAGGGCATCTACCGGGTTATCTTCTACGTCCCTTCCATTATGCCCGCCGTGGCCAACGTGTTCCTGTGGATGTGGATCTTCAACCCGGAGTACGGGCTGGCCAACGCCCTGCTCAACGTCTTCGGGCTGCCGCCCCAGAAGTGGCTTTACTCCGCCGACCTGGCCAAGCCGAGCTTCGTCATCATGGCTCTGTGGGGCTTGGGAAGCGCCATGCTCATCTTCCTGGCTGGGCTTCAGGGCATAGATCCGGTCCTCTATGAGGCCTCTTCGATAGACGGGGCCAGTGCCTGGACGAAGTTCTGGCGCATCACCCTCCCCATGCTCACTCCTACCCTCTTCTTCAACCTCACTATGGGCATCATCGGCTCGTTCCAGGTGTTCACCACCGCTTTCATCGCCACCGGGGGCGGCCCAAACAACGCCACCCTGTTCTACGTCCTCTATATCTACCGCCAGGGGTGGGAGTTCACCCGTATGGGCTACGCCGCCGCCTTGGCCTGGGTGCTCTTCGCCATCATTCTGCTGGTCACCCTGATCCAGTTCCGCATGGCTGGCAGATGGGTCTACTACGAAGTAGAGCGGAAGGGGTAGGGAGAAGGTAATGGGAGCCACCACGCAGGTTCGGGCGCGGCTACAGGCCCAGCCCCGCTTCTACCAGCGAGCCCGCTATCGCCACTTTATCTTCGAGGCGGCGATGCAACTGCTGCTGGTGAGCCTGAGCCTGGTAATGCTCATCCCCTTCATCTGGCTGCTCAGCACCTCGCTCAAAGTGCGAGGGACCGAGTTCACCTTCCCGCCCGTCTGGATCCCCAACCCGCCCGTCTGGCGCAACTACTACACCGCCATCTTCGAGTCCGGCCTTCCCTTCACCCGGTTCCTCCTCAATACGGCCATCATCACTGGAGCCAACATGGTGGGCGTGCTCTTCGCCGCCTCCCTGGCCGGGTTCGGCTTCGCCCGCATGCGCTTCCCTGGGCGCGACAAGCTCTTCATCCTGGTCCTCTCGACCATGATGTTGCCCGAGATCGTCACCCAGATCCCTTCGTACCTGCTTTTCCGTCTGCTCGGGTGGATAGACACCTTCCTCCCTCTCATCGTGCCCACCTACCTCGGAGGGGGCGCCTTCAACATCTTCCTGTTTCGCCAATTCTTCATGGGCATCCCTTACGAACTGGACGAGGCGGCCCGCATTGACGGGGCCGGCATCCTCCAGACCTATCTTCGGGTCATCCTGCCCCTGTCCAAGCCCGTCCTCACGGCGGTGGCCATCTTCACCTTCCTGGGCAACTGGAACTCCTTCATGGGTCCCCTCATCTACCTGAACTCGCTGGAGAAGATGACCCTTGCCGTCGGGCTGCGGGCGTTCCAGGGCTTGAGAGGCACTGAGTGGAACCTGATGATGGCGGCGGCCACCATCATGCTCATTCCCGTTCTGGTCCTGTTCTTCGCTGCCCAGCGCTATTTCATCCAGGGCATAGTTACCACCGGCTTCGGAGGTCGCTAGCCACCAACTGAGGCGTCGGCAGCCAGACGCCGCAGTCGTTTCTGCACTCCAGGCGATAGCCGGCATCGCACCGCCAAGTGCGGTGCCGAGCGGACCTTCTGGTCGGCCCGCGGGAGGCGTCGGGCCTCCCGGCTACGATAGACGAACGCTGAGGAGGAAGATCGTGTCTGGAAGACTCATCACTCGTCGCGAGCTGTTCAGAGCCGGCGTCGCGCTGGCGGGCGCCGGGGCACTAGCGGCGTGCGGGGCCTCGCCCACGCCGGAAGTGATCGAGAGGATAGTGGAGAAGGAAGTCACCAAGATCGTCGAAGGCACGCCTCAGATCGTCAAAGAGACCGTCGTGGTCAAGGAGACGGTCGTCGTCGAGAAGGAGAGAGCGCCCGAAGGCCCGATCATCCTGGTGTATGCCTCTCAGTACTCGGGCCCGCCTCACAACGCCGCCGATGACCAGCTGATCGCCCAGTTCGAGGAGGAGAACCCGGACATCGGAGTCAAGAAGACGACCTGGCCCGGTCAGAACTTCCACGACAAGCTGCGGCTCCTGGCCACCGCCGGCGACCTGCCGGACGTCTTCAACCTCGAGACCAAGCAGATGGTCGATATGGCCTCGCGCGGCATGTGCCTGGACGTCACCGAGCTGTTCAACACCGAGTCCGGCCTCACCAAGGAGGACTACTGGGAGACGGAGTGGGAGAAGCACTTCTTCCAGGGGAAGATGTACCTGCTCTCCCTGGACACTCAGGACGTCATCATGTACTACAACAAGGACCTCTTCGACGCCAAGGGCATTCCCTACCCGCCTAAGACCTGGGATGACCCAGACTGGACCTACGACAAACTGGTCGAGATTGGGATGGAGCTCGCCGAGGGCGAAGGGGTCGAGAGGGTCTGGGGTTATGACACCTCGCGCTGGTGGGTCTATGCCTATCCCATCGTGTGGTCCTTCGGCGGCCTCATCACCAACGAGGACCGCACCGAGTCCCGGTTGACCATGCCCGAGACCATCCAAGCCTTCCAGTATCGCGCCGATCTTATCAACAAGTGGAGGATCACTCCCACCCCGGCGGAAGCCACCGAAGGGGCCGTCACCCAGTTCACCAGCGGCCGCCTGGCCATGCGGTCCGTCTGGAACCCCTGGATGTGGTACATCAACGATGTGCCCGAGTTGCACTTCGACATCGCCGCCATGCCTCGCGGCGCCGCCGGCGCCTTCACCCGCACCCCTCAGGACGGCTGCTCCATCGGCTCGACCACCAGGTACCCCTTGGAGTCGTTCAAGTGGGCCATGTACCTGGCCGGCCCCACGGGGCAGGAGTTGTACGACAACCGCCTCGGGCTGGGCACACCCACTCTGAAGGCGGTCGCCGAGCTGGACAGCTTCATCCATCCGCCCGTCCAGGGTCTGGAGCACATAGACCAGACGCTGGTCCTGGACATCTTCCGTGGCGGCCACACCAAGCACCAAGACGTCACGGTGAAGTTCCCGGAGATGGACAAGATGATCACCGCCGAGATGGACGCTCTGCTCGACGGCGAGGTGACGGCGGAGGAGTTCTGCCACACGCTCGATCCTCAGATCACCGAGCTCCTGCAGTCCATCCCCGAGGATCAGCGCGGCTGGGTGGGCGACTAGCGGCTTACGCACTCAAGGCAGAGGGGCCGCCGGTGGGCGGTCCCTCTGCCTCCACTCATGACCGGCCCCGGCGAGAGGCACGCACAACCCACCCTCTAGGCCCCTTCGGTTCCTCGCGCCGCTGACTGACCCCGTCTCTCCTTTACGTCTCTCCAGAGCCCGTCTATCCTGCACCGAGACCCGCCCCTGGCATTCAGCCAGACTGGCAGCGTGCCCGCCCCAGGAGGCCTCCTTGCCTAGACCGAACATCCTCTTCCTGATGACCGACCAGCAGCAGGCCAGCACCATAGACCCCGGCTCCCAGTGCCTCACCCCTGCCCTGGACCGCCTCGCCTCCCAGGGAGTGCGCTTCTCCCGCGCCTACACGGTCAACGCCATCTGCTCTCCCACCCGGGCCAGCCTCCTCACCGGCGTCTACCCCAGCACCCACGGCATGGTGGACACCACCCATGTGGTGGAGCCCTATCGGGCCGAGCTGGATACCAGCCTCGAGATGTGGAGCCAGCGGCTGCACGCCCACGGCTACCGGCTGGGCTACTTCGGCAAATGGCACGTAGAGCGGAGCAACCAGCTGGAGCGATTCGGCTTCGAGGAGTACGCCGTCAGCCCCGGCGGCGGGCTGCACGAGGCGTTCGAGGAGCATCGCCGTGGGATGGGCTTGGGACCGCGGCCGGCGAGCCTCTCGCCCCACTACGAGGTGGAGCAGCCGGGCTACCAGCCCTACCGCCTCTTCGGCGTGCATGACGAGCCGGTCGAGTCCACCCTGGAGCACTACATCTACTCCCGCGGCATAGACTACATGCGCCGGGCCGCTGCCTCGGGCCAGCCCTGGGTCAGCTTCATCAGCACTTCGGCCCCCGGTGAGTCCTGCGTCATCCCTCGCCCGTACTGGGAACGGTACGACCCTGGCCGCATCCGCAAGCCCGCCTCCTTCCACGACAACCTGGCCGACCGGCCCAACATCTACCGCCGCATGAAGCAGACCTGGGCGCGCATGGAGTGGGACGACTTTGCCCGCACCATCGCCGCTTACTACGGCTTCTGCTCTCTGGTGGACGACCAGATCTCCCGCGCCCTCCAGGCGCTGGAGGAGACGGGGCAAGCGGACAACACCATCGTCATCTACACTAACGATCACGGCACCATGATGGGGGCCCACGGGCTCATGTGCCTGGGCGTCTTCCCCTTCGAGGAGGGCTACCGCATCCCCATGATCATCCGCTGGCCTGGCGTCACCTCGCCGGGCACCACCTGCGATGACCTGGTCAGCATCATGGATCTGGCCCCCACCATCCTGGAGATGACCGACAGCGGCACCCTGGAGCCTTGCCACGCCCGCTCGCTGGTCCCCCTGCTCCACGGTGAGACCCCAGACGACTGGCGCGATGACCATTTCGCCGAGTTCCACGGCCAGCGCTTCTTCTGGACCCAGCGCATCGTCTGGTGGGACCGCTACAAGTACGTCTTCAACGGCTTCGACTACGACGAGTTGTACGACCTGGAGGCCGACCCCCACGAGATGACCAACCTGGCCCTCGATCACCGCTATGCCCCGCTGTGCCGCCAGATGGCCGAACGCATGTGGCGCCACATCTGGGAGATCGGCGACTACAACATGCACGGCTCTCACTACGGCATGTTCCGCTTTGCCCCCGTCGGTCCGGACGTCGCGCGCCCCGGTCCCCGAGGTGACGGGCGCCAGTGAGAGGGGGCGGACGCCATTCGTCCGGACCGCCCCGACCTGGGGGGATCTCCGCCGCGTAGGCGCATCGGCGCCACGCGGCGGATGGCGCCCGCTGGTAGGGCTTGCCCGCCGAGCAGCTCAGTGACATGCTTCCATGGAACTCGAGGACGATACTGGGATCGTCTCCAGCCGAACGGCATCGGTTGGCTCCGAGGTCGAACCAGGCGCCCCCATGCACCAGTTCGGCCCTTAGGCTCGAGCAGCTGTCGGAGGGGACCGCGCCCATGATCAAGCCCAGCAGAACCGGCCCTTCGGGTCCAGTGTCGCGGGACGAAGTGCGCGAGGCCCTGGCGTCCCTCTATGACAACGCCGCCCTGGGGATGTCCTCTCTGGCCAGTCGCTTCAGCGAAGTGGCGCAAGTCGCAGAGCCGGAACAGCGGGGAATGCGTCTGCGTTCGCTTCTCCTGAACGCGGTGGAGGTTCTGCGTCCGCTGCGCCGTTACCCCTTCGGTTCCCTCGAGTCCCGGGCCTACGATGTGCTCTCCCTGCGGTACATAGAGGACATGACTGCCCGGCAGGTGGGCAGCGAGCTGTCGCTGAGCGAACGTCAGGTACACCGCGACCTGTGGATGGCCGAATCTAGGCTGGCATCGCTCCTCAGCACCCGGCTGGCGTCCGCCAAGACGGAGGGGGAGGGTCATCGCCCTGCGGACGTGTTCCAGGACGAACTGGAAGCCTTTCGCAGCCAGCCGGTGGTCGTTGACCTCAACCGGGCAGCAGCCTCCGCCGTGGAGCTGGTACGGCCTCTGGCCAACAGAACCGGGACCCCGATAGTCTGGGCGGCACAGCCCGAAGAGCCGGTGACCGTCCTGGCCGACGAGGCCGTCCTGAGGCAGATACTGGCCCAGGTCCTGAGCCTGGCCGTTCAGGCATCCGGCGCCGAGCCGGTGCGCCTGGTGGTGGCGACGGGTGACGGCTTCCCCAGTGTGGTGGTCTCCTTCGTACCGTCCACCGCCCCCGTCGCGGCCGACCAGCTCAGTGACGTGTCGCTCATCGCCCGGGCCCAGGGTGCGGCAGTGGCCCTGGAGAGGGACCCCCATACCGGCGAGATCCGGGTGTCGCTTGCTCTTCGCTCCGGTACTCCACGAACCGTTTTGGTAGTGGAGGATAACCCCGGCGCTGTGGAGCTGTACCGCCGTTATCTGGTGCCAGCTCGGTGGCAGGTCCATGCGGTGCCTGACCCCCGGTTGGCCCTCGACATGGCTGCCCGCGTCCGCCCCGACGTGATACTCCTCGACATCATGCTGCCGCACCTGGATGGGTGGAGCGTGTTGAGGGCGCTATCGAGCGATCCAGTCACAGCCGCCATTCCGGTGGTGGTGTGCTCCATCGTCCAGGACCCGCCACTGAGCCAGGCTCTGGGAGCTCGAGCCCATCTGGTGAAGCCCGTCTCCCGAGGGGCTCTCGTGGCCGCCCTTACCGACTGCCTGGATGGTCGGGAGCCCGGCGAGTGAGCTCCTCCAGAGTATGCTGTAGCAGACCGGTCAGCTCGCCCGGGGAGAAGCCACCGCGCTTGAGGACCGTCAGACTGGCGCCGCTAGCCTCCACTCGGTCCTCACCCGGCGTGGCCGCCGTCACCGCCACTACCGGCACCTGACTGAGCTCAGGGTCGGCGCGTATGGCCTCGGCCGCCTCGAACCCGGGCATTCCTGGCATCAGCAGATCCATGAGGATCAGGTCAGGGCGCTGGCTGCGAGCTTTGCCCAGTGCCTCGTCTCCTGAGTAGGCCGTCAGCAGCTCCAGCCCCGAGGGACCATCGGCGTTCAGCATGCGGGAGATGAGCCGGGTGAAGCCGCGGTCGTCATCGGCCACCAAGATCCGGGCCTTCTCCTTGTCTCCCACGAATCGATGCACCACTGCCAGAAGGGCGTCGGAACCCACGGGCTTAGTCAGCACTTCGGCAAACAGCCCCCTATCCCGCAACCAGGCCGGCGTGGGAAGGCAGCATTCGATCACCGGGAGGTGGGGCGGCAGCAAGTTCAGTAGCCGTTCAGTCCCGTCGTCGTCTCCGCCAGACAAAGGTCGGTTGATGAGCACGGCCGACGCTCGGGCGAGGTCACCATCCGCCGCCCCTGCTGACAGGTCAGGCACGGGCACGAACTGGAACCCTTCCAGCCGCCGGGAGAGGTAGTGACCCGCTGGCCCGTCGTCGCCCAGGAGAAGCACCTGTGGCTGGAGCTTAGCGCCGTACGCGGGTGCCGCCGCCGGGAGCGGCGATGAGAAAGACTTGGAGATCCGGGGCAACGAGAAGTGGAAGGAGCTGCCCACACCCACTTCGCTCTCCACCCAGATTCGACCGCCATGGAGTTGCACGAAGCGTTTAGCAATGGCCAGCCCCAGCCCTTTGCCCGGCTCTTCTCCGTGGACTGGCTGCCCCAGCTGGTAGAACTCGCTGAAGATCGTCTCCAACTCAGCCGCCGGGATGCCACGGCCGGTGTCCCGCACCGTAACCACCACCTCGTCCCCTTCCTCACGCACCATCACGGTCACTGTACCGGATTCGGTGTGGCGGACGGCATTGGTCAGCAGATTGAAGAGCACCTGCCTGATCCGCACCGGATCGGCAGCGATAGGCTCACCAGCCTCACCGAGGCGCAGCTCCACCGCGATGCCCCGGCCCCGGGCCAGATTGCGCACCAACTCCACCGCCTCCCGGGCCAGAGCGGCGATGTCGCACGGCTCCCGCCTCACCGGCATGGACAGGGCATCGGCCCGAGCCAGGTCCACAATGTCATCCACCAGTTGGGACAGGTAGCCGGCGCTTCGCTGGATCTCCGCCAAGTCACGCATCAGCTCCCGGCCCCAACCGTCGTAGCCGTACATCTCCGGATGGGAGTAGACCAGGCGGCTGAAACCCAGGATGATGTTTAGGGGCGTGCGCAGTTCGTGGCTGAGGTTGGTGGCGAACTGGTGCCTCAGGTCTCGTAAGGCGTCCGCTTCCCTGCACGCCAGAGCCAGCTCCCGGCTGGTCCTCTCCATCAGTCGGTAGGAGGCGTCCAGGTCTCGAATGGTTCGGTTGAGCTTGGCCCGCTCGTCGCGCAGCCGTTCCGCCAGGGTGACCGCCTCCAGGCTCTGGGCCGAGTAGCGCCGGAGCAGATCGTAGAGCGGCCGCAGGGCCAGCCACACCAGCACCCCGCCGAAGACGGACACGCTGGCCTCCGGCAGCCCCCCGGCGCCGAGCGACATCGTGACCGCCGCTCCCAGGGCCCCTGCCGCAACGCCGGCCACCGGGTGCACCAGTGCCCCCGCGACGAGTGCGGCCAGCGCCCAGAGATAACCGGCATGCGGGAAGATCTGCATCCACTGGCAGAGCGTGATGGCGGCACCGACCGTGATAAGGTAGGCCGGCCGGCTCCATCGGCTTCCCTCCACCGCCAGCACACATACCGACAGCAGGGCCAGGCCGGTCCCCAGGGTCATCCAGCGCAGCTCCGGAACCGAAGCCGGGCCGTTGTAGTAGTGCCACCAGCCCCAGACCGCGAAGAGGGTGCTGGCCGTCAGGAAGGCCTTGAATGTGGACTGACGGACCTCCTCCCGCGTGGCCCGATCCAGACCGGCTGCGGCTCCGCCAGACCCCGTCTCCACGAACATGGCTCCCTCCAAGCACCGCCATCGGACGCGTCGGATGCCGGCCAGGTGGCGGAACATGTCTGTAACATGTCGGAAACCTGTCATACACAGGGCTTCGCGGAGCCCTCTCCCCAGTATAATGCAGTATGAGCAACTCCGAGAGCCATGGAGCGCCCCCCGTGCCCACGGCCCCATGACGAGCCGGGCTAGGCGCCATAGGAATTGGCACGGGACGCGTTGGGGAGACTCGTCGGCCAGTGAGGCCATCCGCGACATCAGTTTCTGGCTCACGACCCTCTGGCCCCAGGGGTAGACGGGTCGAGCAGGCCAGGCGTGCTTCCGGGCGGAGCCTGGCGCCGGAAGACGGTCTAGCTCTGGGGGCAGGTGCAAGCCCCTCAGGTGAGCGGCTCCCGCGTCAGCCACGCCGGAACCACGTCTCGCCCATCGCTGGTGCGTCGAAGCCGATAGGAGTGCCATCCTCGTACGGACACGGACAGACTCAGGACATCGCCCACTTCGCTCACCGGCGGGCACGGCCAGTCCCGGAAAGGAGGTGTCCCGGCGACCCAGTAGCTCAGCTCCCGGTACTCAGACACCATCAGGCCGATGAAATGCCCCGCGGTTCCCCGGTTTGGGTTCGGGGTAAGGAGGGATGAGATGCCTACCGTGTCTCGGCGTGGTTTCCTCAAGACCTTCGCGGCTATGACGGGCACCAGCATTCTGGCAAGTGGCTTGGCTTCCTGCGCCGGAGCACCGGCGCCGGTGGCTACCGAAGCCGTCGCCACTACGGCTCCGGCAGCAGCGCCCCAGGAAGTAGTGGCGCTGCGCTGGGTGGATGAGGGAGGCTGGGGAGACCCGGCCGACGAACAGAAGTACAACGACGAGATCTGCGCCATGTTCCACGAGCAGAACCCGGACATCACTGTCACCTATGAGCCCGGCATAGGCGACTGGTTCGAGAAGCTCACGGCCCAGATGGCTAGCGGCGAGGCTCCCGATGTCTTCGCCGGGTTCGGCTCCTATTTCAAGATCTGGGCTGAGAAAGGCCAGGTGCTGGACCTCAATCCGGCGGTGGACCGGCACAACCTGAGAGAGGACCTCGAAGACTTCTTCCCCAACCCCCTCAAAGGTTGTGACTACAGAGGGCAGTTGATTGCCCTCCCCAAATACCTCAACGTTGTCATCATCTACTACAACAAGGACATGTTCGATGAGCTGGGGGTAGCACACCCCACCGCGGAGTGGACGTGGGAAGACCTGAGGGTCTTGGCCCATGCCCTAACAGATAGGGACAAGCCCCGCTTCGGCATCACCGGCGGCTTCGGACTGACCCGTCTCGACATCTGCTCCATCTGGAGCCACTGCGGCGATGTGGTAGACCCCGATGATGACACCGTCGTGCTTCTGGACAAGCCAGAAACCATCGAGGGCCTCCAGGTCATTCACGATCTGATCTGGAAGGATGGCTCCTATGGCCTGACCGAGATGATGGCCGGGTTGGGCGGGCGCGCGGCATTCACGGCCCAGATGGCAGGCATGCTAACCGAGGGGTCAGGCATTGTCACCCTAGTGCGAGACGAGTCGGGCTTCGACTGGGACATGATCAACACCCCCGTGGGCCCGTGCGGCGTCGGCACCCGCACTTCCATGGACGGCTACCACGTCTATGGCAAGACCAAGTACCCGGACGAGGCTTTCCGGTTCCTGGCCTACCTGGTTTCGCCCGAGATCTGCCTCAAGCACCTCGAGATCGGCATGACCCCACCGAGGAGGTCTCTCACTACGGCCTGGGAAGAGCTTATGCCGGAGAAGAACCTAGAGTGCGTCTCCGAGGTGATGGAGACGTGCCGCCCGGATGTGCGATCAATGGTTCGCAACGCTCAGGAGTTCAGCGAGATCTGGAATCCTCTCTACGACCAGTGCATGCTCCTCAATGCCATCACCGTTGAGGAGCTGGTTACCCAGGCATCCGCGCAGCTCCGCCAGGTGTATGCCCAGACGACCTGATGGGGCGCGCTAGATGCATTGAGACGCCCACTCGGCGCCCGCGAAGTCACGGGGCAGGGCCTCAGCGGCCCTGCCCGGCACTACACAGGTGGTCGGAGCCCTTCAGACAGACGACGGATCATTCCTTGGCTGTACATCCGGCAGATAAGGGGTGACACCATGGTGGCAGAATCGCTGCGCCTCTCGCAGCGGGCGAAAGAGGAGATCGCCGGCTACCTCTTCATCTCCCCCTGGGTGGTTGGCTTCATCGCCTTCACGGCGGGGCCAATGGCCATCTCGCTCTACCTTAGCCTGTGCCGGGCCGATTTCATGACCCCCACCGTCTTCGTCGGCCTGGACAACTATCGGAACATACTCTTCCACGATCCCCTGTTCACCAAGAGCCTGGCCAACACCGCTTACTACTCCTTCATCAGCGTGCCCCTGGGCATCGCCTTGGGCCTGGCCATCGCCCTCCTGCTAAATGCGGAATACTTTGGCATGCGGCTCTTCCGCACCGTTTATTACCTTCCCTCGGTGGTCTCCGGAGTGGCTGTGGCCCTGCTCTGGCAGTGGATCCTTAACCCCCAGTTCGGCATCATGAACGCCTTGCTGGCTTGGCTGGGACTGCCGCAGCCGAAGTGGCTCTTTAGCGAGCAGTGGGCCAAACCGGCGCTCATCATCATGTCTCTCTGGGGAGCAGGCGGCAGCATGATGATCTTCCTGGCCGGGCTGCGAGGTGTACCTCAGGAGCTATATGAGGCCGTTTCTCTCGACGGAGCGAACGCGATCGCGCGCTTCCGCAGTATCACCTTGCCCATGATCACCCCGACCCTCTTCTTCACCCTGGTCACTGGCATCATTGGCTCCTTCCAGGTGTTTACGGCCGCCTTCATCATGACCGCGGGCGGCCCCAACAACGCCACCCTCATGTACGTGCTGAATCTGTACAACCAGGCCTTCATGAAGTACCACTTCGGATATGCCTCTGGCCTGGCCTGGATACTCCTGTTCATCATCCTGGCGCTCACGCTGTTGGTGTTCAAGTCCTCGGCCATGTGGGTCTACTACGAGGCCGAAGTGAAGGCAGGCAGGTAGGGATATGGCCTACGTGCACACTGGCGCGAAGGCATTGACTCGCCCGGGCCGCAAGGTGACGGCCTCTCGCCAGGCTGTCCGGGCCCTGGGGCTAGTGACCCGGTACCTGGTGGTAGCAGCCGGCGGAGTCATCTTCCTCATCCCCTTCTTGTGGATGCTGTCCACGTCACTCAAGGTTCAGTCTCAGGTCTTCACCTGGCCACCCCAGTGGATTCCGAACCCGGTGGTCTTCCAGAACTACGTGGATGCTTGGCGGCAGTTCCCTACTCCCCGGTTCTTCGCCAACACCATTACCGTCACCGTCCTCTCCACGCTAGGGCAGATCCTCACCAACTCCCTGGTGGCCTTCGGCTTTGCCCGGTTACGCTTCCGGGGCCGCAATCTCCTGTTCCTGCTCGTCCTGAGCACCATGATGCTCCCGGATCAGGTGACCCTGATACCGCTCTTCGCCATCTTTAGCCGCCTAGGATGGCTGAACACGTATCGGCCCCTGGTCGTACCTCGGTGGCTGGGGAACCCCTTCTACATCTTTCTTCTACGCCAGTTCTACATGACCGTTCCCCTGGAGTTGGATGACGCCACTCGGATCGACGGCGGCAGCTACTTCACCATCTACAGCCGCATAGTCTTGCCGCTAGCCAAACCCGTCCTCGGAGTGGTGGCCATGTTTTGTATCACTAACTACTGGACCGAATTCATGGGTCCCCTGATCTACCTCAACACTCCCAACAAGTTCACTATCGCCGTGGGCCTGCGGCTGTTCCAGTCCAGTCTGGGGGTGCAGCGGGTGCACTGGATGATGGCCATTTCGCTAGTGTCCATCCTGCCTCTACTGCTGCTCTTCTTCTTAGGCCAGCGCTACTTCGTGCAGGGGATCATGATTCAGGGGATGAAGTAGTCGGCAGAACATGCGTGCCGACCATCCACGAGCAGAGATCGGGTTCGGTTCGGACAGCAGAAGCCGGAGGCACAGGGATGAGCGCAACAACTACTGGTAGCCAGAAGCTGGCAATCCTTGGCGGGCCCCAGGCGGTAACCGTCCCGCCTAGGGAGCGCTGGCAGCCACCCAACGAGCGCATCAAGGAGCTCGTTGGCAAGATGATTGACGAGGGGGCCTACTCCGTTGCCGGCGCCTACATCCCACTGGAGTTCGAGAAGCGCTTCGCCGACTACCTGGGCATCAAGTTCTGCCACGGCCTGGACCACGGCACCTCTGCCCTCTGGTCCGCCTACTACGCCGTGGGCGTGGGGCCAGGTGACGAGGTGCTGCACCCCTGCTACACCTGGATCTGCTCCATCGCCCCCGCCGTCCACATGGGCGCCCGGCCGGTGTTCTGCGAGATAGACCCGGAGCGGCTGGTGATAGACCCGGCCGATATGGAGCGCCGCATCACCCCCAGGACCAAAGCCGTGAGCATCGTCCACCTCTACGGCAACGTCTGCGACATGGACGCCATCATGGAGATCGCCCGAAAGCACAACATCGCCGTGATCGAGGACTGCTCCCACTGCCACGGGGCAGAGTGGGACGGGAAGAAGCTGGGCACCATCGGTCACATCGGCTGCTTCTCCATGCAGGGCGGGCCCATCGGAGGCAAGCCAGTGCCGGGCGGCGAGGCCGGGCTGGCGGTGACTAACGACCATCACCTCCACGAGCGGATGCTCCTTTTCGGCCAGCTCAACCGCCGAGGACTAGAGGACGAGGTGACCGACCCCGAGTACCGCGGTTTCCTGCCCACCAACCTGGGGCTCAAGTTTCGCCCTCACCCCTGGGCCATGGCAGTGGGCCTGATACTCATGGATTCCCTCGACGAACGTAACGAGCGCCGCTTCCGCTACCGCCAGAAGATCTACGATGCCCTGGAGGACATACCCGGAATCACCCCTCTCAAGTCCTATCCCAAAGCCAAGCCAGCGGGCTTCTACGGCGGCATGCACATGATGTACCATCCGGAGGAGCTGGGCGGGCTGCCGGTGCAGCGCTTCCTGGAGGCGGTGCGAGCGGAGGGGGTGAACATGAGCCACCGCGGGTACGAGCTCACCCACCGGCTCAAGCTCTTCGCCGAGGGCTACGACATCTACGGCAAGGGCATCGGCCCTCTCACCGGCGACTACCCCGGCTACCCGGAGGGGAGCCTACCCATAAGCGAAGAGGCCCATGGGCGCATCCTGGGCATGCCGGTCTTCATAGACGAGGAGCCCGGCTACTCCGACGGGGTGATCGCGGCCTTCCGCAAGGTGACGAGCCACTACCAGGACCTGCTGTAGACCTCGCCGGCTCTTGACAGGCTAACCGCCCTGACGCATGCTGGCAGGCATAGACCAGCTCCATTGCGCCTGGCCGGACCTTCGTGACGTGCCCAGGCGCCGCATCGGTGTCGGCGGGGGTGCTCCGCAGCAAGGAACCGAGCGGAACGGGATGCGCCCCGACGATACGCGCGATAGAGACATCGGAGGAGATCATGACCGAGAAGCTCGCCATCCACGGCGGCCCTAAGGCCGTCACCGCCGACACTGCTGAGCAGTGGCAACCGCCCATCGAGGAACAGAAGAAAGCCGTCTGTGACCTCATAGACCGGCAGTACCTCTCCGGCTCTGGCGCCGATGTGGGGAAGGAGTTCGAGGACCGTTTCGCCGCCTACGTCGGGGCCCAGTACTGCCTGAGCACCGACCATGGCTCCAACGCCATCATGGCCGGCCTGTACGCCGTTGGCGTCGGCCCCGGTGACGAGGTGATCGTGCCCGATTTGGGCTACATCGGCTCCTACACCGGCGTCATCCACCTGGGCGCTCGCCCCATCTTCTGCGACGTCGACCCGAAGACTGGCCTTACGGATCCGGCCGATGTGGAGAAGCGCATCACCTCTAGGACCCGCGCCGTCCTCCCCATCCACCTCAATGGCTACGTCTGCGACATGGACGGGCTCTTTCGCCTTCGGGAGAAGTACGGCATCGCCATCGTCCATGATGCCGCTCACGCGCACCCCGCCGGTTGGGATGGCGTCAGAGTGGGTGCCCTTCCCGACGTCGCCTGTTTCAGCATGCAGGGAGCTGACCCCTTCGGCAAGCCCATCCCGGCGGGCGAGGGTGGCATCAACACCACCAACAACCGCGAGTTCTACGAGCGCATCCTTATCTTCTGTCACCTGCATCGCACCGGCATCGTAGAGGAACTGACCAACCCACAGTACCGGATGCTGGGCAACCAGGGTCTGGGCCTCAAGTGGCGCGCCCACCCCTTCACCATGGCCCTCGGCCTCATCTCCATGGACAGCGTTGACTACCGCAACGAGCGGCGCCTGCACTACCGCAAGCAGCTCTACGATGCCCTGAGGGACGTCCCCGGCGTCCGTATCCCTGAGTCCTATCCTAAGGCCCAGGACGGTGGCTTCTACGGAGGGCTGCGCATCTTCTACGCCCCAGAGCAGCTAGGCGGCCTGGCGCCAGATAAGTACGTGGCCGCTCTGCAGGCGGAGGGCGTGCCTGTGGGCCGGTACCGCGACCGCCCGGAGCACCTCCGGCCTCTGATCCAGCGCGGGTTCGACATCTACGGCGGCGGTCGCGGCCCCATCCTCCCCGGCACCTACAACTACAAGCGAGGCGACTTCCCCGTCACCGAGGCACTCCTCGGAGGCCTGGCCATGCGCCTGCCCGCCTACATCGAGCCAGCCGATGGCGTCATCGATCAGATCATCGCCGGCTACAAGAAGGTAGCGGAGAACTACCAGAGCCTGCTCTAGTGTACCTGGGGAGGGTGGCCTGAGGCTGCCCTCCCTTGCTCCATTGAACAGGTCAGAGCCGTGATCGCCATCAACCTCTCCCGGTGTACCCACTGCAATCGCTGCTATCTGGCCTGCCCCGACGGGATCATCCAGAGGGGGCCGGCTCTCACGGCGGCCCTGGCCCTCTGCGTGCGGTGCGGTGCCTGCTACGCCGTCTGCCCGGAAGCAGCCATCACCGTCCTCGGCTTCGAGGGAGTGGCCACCCCGGAAGTATCTGGGAGCCCACCAGTCAACCCGGACGCGATGATGACTCTGTTGGAGGAGAGACGTAGCCGGCGCTTGTACACCGGCGAACCGGTGTCCCGCGAGCACCTGCAAGGGATGATCCGCGCCGCCTCCTTGGCTCCCAGCTCCCAGAATCGTCGCCCGGTGACGGCGCACGTGTACCAGGACTCCACCGCCATCTCCGCCATTCGGGAGTCCACCCTGGCTTACTGCCGACAGCTCTACACCCTGGCTCGCCTGCCCGGCTTCGGCCTGCTCTGGCGCCTGACTGGCCGCCCCCCGGACCAGCTACCCCTCCTCCTGGGGAACTTGGAGCACGTCCTCGCTCCGGACGAAGAGCACGATCCGCTCCTGCACCATGCCCCCACCATCCTCGCCTTCACCGTTCCCCGCGGCGATGCCGAGGCCGTCGGTGATGCCTGGATCGCCACCCAGAACGCGGTGGTCTATGCCGAGGCCCTCGGCGTGGGCACCTGCTACAACGGCTTTGTGGCCGCAGCAGCCGCCAGCCGGGCCGTGCGCCAGGCTATGGGCCTGGCCAAAGGCGAGCGAGTGGTGACCGTACTCACCGTCGGGTACCCCAGTATGACCTACATCCGGCGCGCTCCCCGCAAGACCATGCCCACAGTGTGGCACTGAGGCGCATCACCCGCGAAGCGCCGCCAAGGTCGGCACTGGTGTCCCTTCAGCGCCAAGCAGGTGGACTGCTCACGGCGTTCCGGGCGTGCGCCGCCCCAATGGCCTCACCCCTGCGGCCGCTCCTGGGCCAGAGGGGTCTCATCCAGCAGCCGCTCCTCGTAGATGCGCCTGACGGTGGCCTCGATCTGAGGCTCCCGCACTGACAGGTCCGCGAGGCGGTAGCGCGCCGAGAGGCGGGCGATCAAGTCCGAGGCGCTGATCTCCTCGGGCGAGAAGCGGAAGGTGGCCCGAGCCCCTTCCCGCGACACCAGCACTGCGCCTTCCACCTCCACTCGCTCGTAGTCCTCCGACAGGTTCACCACCAGTTCCCGCTGGCCACCGAACCGGCGCGTCAGCTCCTCGAGTGGCCCGTCGAACAGGAGTCGCCCGCGATCTATCATCATCACCCTGCGGCAGAGGCGTTCCACGTCGGACAGGTCGTGCGTGGTGAGGATCACCGTCGTGCCCCGATCTCGGTTGACGTGCCCGATGAAGCGACGGATGCGCTCCTTGGCCACCACGTCTAGCCCGATGGTGGGCTCGTCCAGAAAGACAATGTCGGGGTCGTGGAGGAAAGCCGCCGCCAGGTTGGCCCGCATCATCTGGCCCAGCGACAGCGACCGCACTGGTGTGTGCAGGAACTCCTCCAGCCCCAGCAGGCCCACGAAGTGATCGAGGTTTCGGCGGTACCGGTCGTCCGGAATGCGGTAGATGTCCCGCAGCAGTCCGAAAGACTCGATCACTGGCAGGTCCCACCAAAGAGTGTTGCGCTGTCCGAAGACCACTCCAATCCGGGCGACGTGCGCCCGGCGCTCCCGCCAGGGCACCCGCCCGTTCACCCGCACCTCACCCCCCGTCGGCACCAGGATCCCGGTGAGCATCTTGATGGTGGTGGACTTGCCCGCCCCGTTGGGGCCTAGGTATCCCACCAGTTCCCCGGCGCCCACGTGGAAGCTGACCCCATCCACCGCCCGGACCAGGCGGAACTCGCGGCTGAATAGGTTGCGCACCGCCCCCAGCGCCCCTTCGTGATGCCGCGCCACCCGGAACTCCTTGCGCAGCTCCCTGGCGTCAATCACCTGTCCCTCCCGTGAGAGAGCGGGTGAGGGCGAGAGGGGGAGACGCGGAAACGTGCCTGCGCGCTTCTGCGCGTCTGCCCCTCCCTCTGTCTCGCCCTCACGTCCCGGTACTCTGGTAACGGCGCACCCCGAAGCTCCAGAAGGCGAACGACAGCGCCAGGCAACCGAAGCCCGTCACCGGCGCCAGGAACGACACGAACGCCGGCATCCCCAACGGGTCCGGCTTGCCCAGGAAGTACAGCGCCGGGTAATAGACCTGCACGGCCGCTGGCACCACGAAGGTAAAGAACCGGGCTAGCCAGCGGTTGTAGATGTGCATGGGGTAGGAGAGCATCTCCGCCCCGCCGTAGGTGAACAGGTTGAACACCTCCAGCCGCTCCACCGTCCAGAAGCACACGGCAGATCCCACCACGTACAGCGCCGCAAAGAAGGCCATGGCGCTCAGGATGACGACCGGCAAGTACGCCACTTTGGTCGCGGTCCACTCTACCCCGGCGAGCCGCCAGCCCAGCACGAACACTGCCACTCCCTGCGCCACCCTTCCCAGCCGTCGCAGGGCGAACTCCGACGTGAGGATCTGGAGCGGCAGTGGTATGGGGCGCAACAGCATCTGGTCGAACTCACCGCTGCGGATGCAGGGGGAGAAGAAGTCGTAGTCATACCCGCCCCATACCAGATCCATCAGCCCGTAGGATACCTCCGCCAGCCCATAGAGGAAGGCTACCTCCCCCAGTGTCCACCCTCCGATCCCACCGAAGCGGGAGATTACCGCCGCTAGGGTGGCAAACCCGATCAGGGTGCCGAAGAGCGAACTCAGCGCGTCCAGACAGAACGAGGTGCGGTACTGCATCTGCGAGCGCACCCTGGCGCCGATCAGCCGCAAGTAGAGCCCCGCCATGCGCATGCCTCAGCCTCCCTGGATGACCAGCCGTCGGAGGCCCGAGGCTAGAACAGTGCGTGCCAGCACTACCAGTGCGGCAGCCCAGCCCAGCTGCACCAACAGCGCCCCCACCAGAGCCGGGCCGCGCACCACCCCGAGGTACACCTCTACCGGAGTGTTCACCATGGAAGCAAAGGGCAGCAGGCGCATGACACCCTCGGCCCAGGGCGGGAAGAAAGCGATGGGCATAAGAAAGCCGGAGAGAAACATGGCCACCGTGGTTGCCAGCCGGCCCACACCCATGGCATCCACCGTCCAGAAGGCGGCCAGGTTGTACAGGAAGCGCCAGGAGAAGCCAATCAACAGGCCCAAGGTCAGCGATAGCGGCAGTGCCGCCCAGTGCGCCGCAGTGGGCGGCAGACTGATACGGTAGGCTACAGCGTAGACGGCAATGAGGGGCAGGCCCCTCATCAGAAGCTGGGAGAAACCGCGGCCCAAGTCCTGCGCCGCCCAGTACCAGAAGTAGTCCACCGGCCGCGCCAGATCCGTCCCCACCTGGCCGGAGCGCACCGAGCGAATCACCTCCCACCACCCGAAGGCCGACAAGAAGGAAAGCATCGCCTGGGTGATGCCGGTGTAGGTGATGGCATCGCGGACGCTGTAGCCGGCCACGTTCTCTTGGGCCCCGAAGAGGGCGATCAGCACGTAGGCGCGCAGGGCGCCGAAGAACAGGTTGGTCGCCAAGCCGGCCAGGTTGGCCGTCCGGTACGCCAGCTGGCGCTGGAAAGAGAGGCGGACCAGGGCCCAATACATCGCGTGTCTCCCTTTTGGGGCGAACGAGGCGGCCCGACTCCACTCTGGGGTGAGCAGCAAAGACAAGTAGACTGCCACGCCCACGCCGCTCACGCAAGTCCGGCTCCTCACGCCAAGGCGCCAAGAAGGACAGCAGACGGGAGAAGGTGGAGTCGCAGGACGTCGCCGCGCTGCCATCCACCGTCAGCTCGCTGTCTCCTGTATTCTGTCTCCTGTCTCCTTCCCTCCTTGGCGCCTTTGCGCGAGGCTCCCCCTCCTGCCACACTAGGCCCACTGGAGGCGCGGTGGACCATCAAGTGGTAGTCGTAGGCGCGGGGGCGGCCGGCATGATGGCCGCCGGCCGGGCCGCCGAGCTGGGCGCGCACGTGCTGCTGCTGGAGAAGACCGACGGGCCGGGAAAGAAGATCCTCATCTCCGGCAAGACCCGCTGCAACCTCACCAACAGCCGCCCGCTGGACCAGTTCATCGCCATGTATGGCCCCAATGGCCGGTTCCTCTACGGGGCGTTCAGCCGCTTCTTCCGAGAGGAACTACTCTCGCTTCTCCGTCGCTACGGGGTCGAGACCAAGGAGGAGCGCGGCGGCAGGATCTTCCCCGCCTCAGACGACTCCCGGGACGTGGTGATGGCCCTGCGCCGGTACCTGGATTCCACGGGCGTCCGGTTGGTCACCCGCGCTCGAGTCACGAGCATTCGTATCGAGGGCGGCCGGGTGACGGGTGTCCACACCCACGATGGCTTTCACCCTGCCCGTGCCGTCGTCCTGGCTACCGGTGGCGCCTCGTGGCCGGGCACCGGCTCCAGCGGCGACGGCTATCGCATGGCCGCCGCGCTCGGCCACACCATAGTCCCCCTACGCCCGGCCCTGGTGCCCCTGGCCGTGCGCCAGGTGGACCTGGCCAGGAGCATGCAGGGGGTCAGCCTGCGCAACGTGCGGTTGACCTCCTTTACCTGCCCGTCAGAGGAAGTGGAACCGAGCCTGATTCCCGACCGCGATGTGGGCGGCCGAGGCATGGGGGGAAGACGCCCCCGCCCGCCCGTCATCGAAAGCCGCCTAGGCGAGATGCTCATCACCCACTTCGGCATCGGCGGTCCCATCACCCTCCTCATGAGCCTGGCAGTGGTAGACGCCCTCCAGAACGGCCCAGTGAGCGTGGCCGTAGACCTCAAGCCCGGACTGACTTGCCACCAGCTTCGGCAACGGCTCCAGCGCGACCTCGAGGCCCACAGCCGCCGCAGCTACCGCTCCATCCTCAGCGGCCTGCTGCCGCGCAAGATGGTCGAACCCTTCGTCGGGCTGACTGGTATCCCGGGGGACAAGCCGGCACACCGGATCGTGGCCGAGGAGCGGGAGCGGCTTCTAGAGGTCCTCAAGTGCCTGCGCTTCGATGTGGACCGGCCCCTGCCTCTCTCCCGCGCCATCGTCACCGCTGGCGGCGTCTCCCTGGACCAGATCGATCCCCGCGATCTGTCCAGCCGCATAATCGGGGGCTTGCACCTGTGCGGCGAGGTGATGGACATAGACGCCGACACGGGCGGCTACAACCTTCAGGCCGCCTTCTCCACCGGTTACGTAGCCGGCGAGGCAGCAGCGGGCAAGCTCGCCCTGCCCTAGCCACGGACGCGTCGTGGCACGACTCCTGCTACATCCAATGCCTCATGATCACCCGAGGGAAGTTGATGACAAAGGCCATCTCCGCCCTGCTTGTCGGGCTGGTGCTGCTGGCCGGCATCTGGCCCAGCAGCACCGCCCTTGCCGCCCCGGCTAGCCCCTACACCCCAGAGGAGTTCGCCATCATCGCCGGCGACTCCACCACCCCCGGCAGCATGGACGTGTACGGGGACTGGATCGTCTACCATCCATATGATTTCGGCGGCGGCAAAGCCTACCGTGCCCTCAACCTGGCCACGGGCGCGCGGATCACAAACGAGGAATCCCACGCCAGCGGCCTGAGGTCCCTGGCCATATGGGAGGACAAGGTCGCCTGGATCCTGGGCACCGGCCCCAGCCGCATCGAGCTCTACGACCTCACCTCCGGCGAGAGGGAGGTGGTGGTGGAGAGCCAGCACCCCATCTCTTCCCTGGACTTTCGTCAGGGGGTGCTCGTCTGGATGGAGTACGCTGTGGCCAACAGCCGGAGCCAGATCAGGGCCCTCGACCTGGCGGGGGACGAGACCTACGACGTCGCCCTCGGACCGGAGTACAAGCTCAACCCCCGGGTCTGGGGCGACCTGGTGGTCTGGGAGCAGGCTCAGTCGGCCGGGCAGCAGCGCGATATCTATGGCTACCGGCTGTCTGAAGAGGAGGCCTTCGCCATATCGGCCAACCCCTGGGATGAGTACAGCCCCGTGGTCTATCAGGACATAGTGGCCTGGGTAGACGCTCGCTCGTTGGCCCAGACCGGCACCGACATCTACGCCCGCGACTTGGCCCAGGACGAGGAGATCGCCGTGTGCATCGCGCCTGGCAACCAGGAGGCACCGGCCATCTGGGGCAACCTGATCGTCTGGCAGGACGCGCGAGACGTTGACGGTCCTTCCGGCGTGGACATCTACGGCTACGACCTGGCCCAAGGTCTGGAGTTCGCCATCACCCGTCACATCGGCCGCCAGAACTCTCCCGCGATATACGAAGACCTGGTGGTGTGGCAGGACTGGCGCGATACTCCCCAGGTACGCTATGCCGCCGGCGCCATGTACGGCGCCCGCCTCAAGGACGAGCCCTTGGAGGGCCCTCTGCCGGTTACCGGCGCGCCGGAGGCGTTCGACGGGCTCATAGAAGTCGTCTGGCCCCACTCGGGGCAGCCAGGCACGAACACAGACAAGGTCAACATCGGGGTCTACCTCTTCAGCCCCCAGGGCACCAAACGAGAGGTCCCCTGTGGGTTCGACCCGCCGCTGGAGCTGTGGGTGGCGGAGAACAACCGACCGGCCCAATTGGTGGAGCGGATCGCAGGGCGCACCTGGAACTGGTCTCCCGCTACCTGGCACTTCAATGACGTAGACGTGCAGGCGGCCCAGAACCCTGCCAACCGCATGTACTTCTTCCTCAAGACCGAAACGGGGCTGGACTTCCGCACCAACGTCTGGGCGCACGCCGCCGACGCCCGTACCTTCTTCCCTCAGCAGCGGCCGGTCCGCAGCGCTCAGGCCCAGGAGCCCGACAGCGTCGACGCCGTGATCCAGATCGTGTGGCCCCACGGCAACTTGCCCGTGGACCAGGCTACCCAGGTCAACGTCAGCGCCAACCTGTTCGTACACGGCACCGACACCTCCGTCCCCGCCAACTGGGATCCCGAGGTGATCCTCTACCGCTCGCTCAACAACGGCGTCAGCCAGCCGGTGGCCACCGGCAAGAAGCGTCTGGTAACCGAAGGCAGCCTGGTCTACCCGGTGTGGGACTTCAACGACGTGGACGTGAGCCAGGCCCGCGACCCCCAGAACAAGTACTACTTTCGCCTAGAAGTCGAGGGAGTGGAGACCCACTCCACCATCTGGGCTCACGGGGCCGATGCCCGCACCTACTTCCCCCAGCCGGACGTCCCCGAGTGCCGCTGTAACGAGTGCCCGTAGACATCCCCCGGAAGCACCCACTTCCTCATGCCTGAGGGGTGCGCTCTGACCGGCGCACCCCTCCCATCCTCCGGGTCGTCTCTGTATCCGGCACCCCAAGCAAGCCCCCCCGAATGGCTGAGCGAGCACGGGGGAGGCGCGCAGTCCTCATGGCAAGCGGCCAACCATTACCCGAGCAGTTCGCGCCCCCACGCGCGAAAGGGTCCTGCCATCAGGGCCCGGCCCGAAGGCTCGTGCCTGCGATCGTCACCTCTTGCACGGGAGTTGACACCACTAATGAGTCGTCGTACTATTCCACGTGTGACGACCACCAGCTCGGAGTCCGAAGTGACACAGGCTGAGCCTTGCCAATCGAGACGGGAAATGACCCAGGCGCTAGCCCAGGAGCTATCCGGCGGGGCTGACACGGCTGGCATGGAGTTGGCACGCCGGGTGCGTCGGGCCGCCCACCTGTACGAAACCATAGCCAGCCAGGACCTGCGCGACAGCGACATGTCGGGGCCGCGCTTCGGGCTGCTCATACGCCTCTATGCAGAAGAGAAGCGCAGCCCAGGCCACGGCATTTCCCCTACCCATCTCAGCCAGTGCCAGAGAGTGAGCAAGAACACCATTTCCTCCATGCTCCGCGGCTTGGAGGAGCAGGGATTGATAGAGCGTACTCTAGACCCAGATGACAGGCGCGTCTTCCGCATACGCCTGTCCGATGCCGGTCGCGAGCTGGTGCGGACGGTGTCGCCTCAGCATTTCGAGCGCATGAACCAGCTCGCTTCTGGACTGACAGAGGCGGAGCGCGAGCAACTGGCCTCACTCCTGGACAAGCTCATTCGCTCTCTCAGCGCCCACCTTGAGGCCGACAGCAGCACCGCGCCGGTCGCGGTGTAGCCCTGACTGCAGGAGGACCCATTGCAGGCACAACCCGTAGTGCCCATGCGCCAGCGACCCAATATGGCTGCCCTGGGGCGCGGCCTTCGCTACCTGGGCCATTATCCTCGCCTGGTCATCCTCTCTTACCTGGCTCTGTTCGCTGCCACCGGCGCCCAGCTGATGGTGCCCCAGATGGTGCAGAGCATCATAGATGCTTTCACCAATGGCGCTGTCGCGCGCCAACTGTCGCAAGTGCCAGAGGCCATGCGCTCTCAGGCTCTGGCCGCCCTTGGATGGACCGCCGAGGAGTTCGCCCAGCACCTCACCGGGGCCGAATCCGCCCTGATGCTCGCCGGCGGCCTCATCGTGGTGTTCGCCGTTATGCGAGGGCTCTTCGCCTTCTCGGAGCGCTACCTGGCCGAGAGCGTATCCCAGGGCATCGCCTTCGACTTCCGCAACGACCTGTACACCAAGATACAGAGCCTTTCCTTTAGCTATCACGACCGGACGCAGACAGGCCAACTGATGATCCGAGCTACCGACGACGTGGAGAAGGTGCGCATGTTCGTCGGTCAAGGGCTGCTGATGACGGTACAGGCAGCGGTCCTTCTCCTCGGCAGTCTGACAGTCCTCTTGTTCACCAACTATCGGCTTACCCTGGTGGTGCTCCCCATCTTGCCAGTCGCTTTCGCCGTGTTCACGGTGTTCGGCCGCATCAGCCAGCCCCTGTTCACGGAGGCCCAGGTACGGCTCTCCCGGCTCAACACCGTGCTCCAGGAGAACCTGGCCGGGATCAAGGTAGTCAAAGCGTTCGTCCGAGAGCCCCAGCAGCAACTGAAGTTCGACCGGGCCGCCGAAGACGTGATGCGGCAGCAGCTAAGGATCTCTGCCATCTTCTCCATTCTGTTCCCCACCACGTTCCTGATCGCCAACCTGGGCCAAGCAGCGGTCATGTACTTCGGCGGGCGCCAGATCATCAGCGGCACTCTTACGCTCGGTGAGTGGCAGAAGTTCAGTCTCTACCTGGTCTACGTCTTCTTCCCCATGGGCCAGTTGGGATTCATCATCTCTCAGATGGCTCAGGCTAGCGCCTCCGCCAGCCGCGTCTTCGAGATCCTGGACGCCAAAAGCGAGGTGGAGGACCGGCCGGGCGCGGTGGAGCTGCCTCCCATCGAAGGGCGGGTGGAGTTCGATCACGTCTCCTTGAGGTACTTCTCCGGCACCGAGCCTGTCCTCAAAGACATCAGCTTCGTGGCCGAGCCGGGACAGACCGTCGCCCTGTTAGGCGCCACTGGCAGCGGCAAGAGCTCCATTATCAACCTGATTCCTCGGTTCTACGATGTCACCGAGGGCCGGGTACTCATAGACGGCTACGATGTGCGCGAGGTGACCCTCGACTCCCTGCGAGCCCAGATCGGCATCGTCCTCCAGGACACCACTCTCTTCAGCGGGACCATCCGAGAGAACATCGCTTACGGCAAGCCGGAGGCCACGCAGGACGAGATCGAGGCCGCCGCCAGGGCGGCCGAGGCCCATGACTTCATCATGAGCTTCCCCCAGGGCTACGACACCCCCGTGGGCGAACGAGGCGCCACCTTGAGTGGAGGGCAGAAGCAGAGGATAGCCATCGCCCGCGCCCTTCTCCTGGACCCGCGCATTCTCATCCTGGACGACTCCACCAGCAGCGTGGACGTCATCACCGAGTACAGGATCCAGCAGGCGCTCGATCGGCTCATGGAGGGGCGCACCAGCTTCGTCATCGCCCAGCGTATCAGCACCGTACGCAACGCCGACCTCATCTTGGTGCTGGACCGGGGCCGACTCGCGGCTCAGGGCAGACACGAGGAACTGCTGGAGACCAGCCCCATCTACGCCGAGATCTACCACTCTCAGCTGGTGGAAGACGCCGAGGTGGTTGCCGATGAGGGTTGACCAAGCGCTCCCGGTACGTGGGGCCAGTCTGGACGCGCATAGGGCCTCGTCCACTTCGCCGTCGTCAGGAACGAATCCTGCGATACATCAAGACCAGGAGTAAGCGATGTTCGGTGGAGGACCACACCATGCCATGGCGCGTGAAACGAGCAAGCCCCGCAACGTGGGGGCGACCCTCGTGCGCCTGGCGAGCTACTTCCGGGATTACCGGCCCGCCCTCGTGGTCGTCGCTGCCATGATCATTGTGGGGACCTGGGCTCAGGTGCAGGCCCCGGTTCTGATCGGACAGGCGGTGGACTGCTACCTGGCGCCGGCCGTGAGCGGAAACCTCGGTGATGGGGCGACGCGGGAAGCCACCAGCGGCTGCACCTACACCAACGTGGATCGGTCAGCCACGGCGGAGGAGCTCATCTCCGGCTTCGGTGGGATCATACTGCTCATCACCGGGCTATACGTGCTTGGCGCCCTGACCGGCGCCCTGCAGTTCTATCTCATGCGCTGGAGCGGCGTGCGCGTCCTCAAGACGCTGCGGGTAGAGCTGTTCCAGCACCTGAACCGTCTCTCTCTGGGCTACTACTCCCAGCACGAGGCGGGCGACCTCATGAGCCGCATCACTAACGACATGGAGACCATCCAGCAGGCGGTGAGCTTTGCCCTGGTTAGCGTCACCAGCGGGGCTCTGCTTCTGGTCTGGATCACCTACAACATGCTTAGGCTTAGCGCGCCGTATGCCCTGCTGAGCATGACCGTCATACCGCTCATGGTAGTAGTGACACTGTGGTTCTCGGGCCAGGCGCGCAAGGCCTTCCGCCGCACTCGGGTAGAGATCGGAAGGGTTAACGCCGACCTGCAGGAGACCATCTCCGGTGTACGAGAGGTGCAAGCCTTCGGCCGCGAGGAGGTCAACTTCGAGCAGTTCCGCGAGGCTAATGCCGCTAACCGAGACGCCAACATCAGGGCCGTTTCCTTCACCGCTGCCCTTTCGCCTTCGCTGGAAGCCCTGGGCTACGTGGCCGTGGCCATCGTGGCCGTAGTTGGTGGGTTGGCGGTGATGCGGGGGCAACCGCTGTTCGGCACTGCGGTGTCTCTCGGGCTCATCATCACCTTCATCAACTACGTGCAGCGGTTTAACCAGCCCATACAACAGATCGCCACTCTCTGGGCCAACATCCAGAGCGCCATCGCCGGTGCCGAACGCATCTTCGGCCTCATGGACGAACCAGTCGCCATCACTGATCGGCCTGGTGCGCAGCCGATGCCCGACATAGTGGGAGAGGTCGAGTTCGACCGGGTCAGCGCTGCCTATGTGGAAGGTGAGATGGTGCTCAAGGAAGTGTCGTTCTGCGCCGAGCCAGGCCAGACCGTCGCCATCGTAGGGCCCACCGGCGCCGGCAAGACCACCATCCTCAACCTCATCCCCCGCTTCTACGACGTGGTAGGCGGGGCGGTGCGGATAGACGGCATTGACGTGCGGGACGTGCAGGTGGCCAGCCTGCGGCGCCAGATCGGGATGGTCCTCCAGGACACCTTCCTGTTCAGCGACACGGTGATGGAGAACATCCGCTTCGGCCGGCTGGAAGCATCGGACGAGGAAGTGATCGCCGCGGCCAAGCTGGCCCGCGCTCACGACTTCATCGAGCGCCTGCCCCAGGGTTACCAGACGGTGCTCGGAGAGCGAGGGACGGGACTGAGCCAGGGACAGCGGCAGCTCCTAGCCATCGCTCGGGCCGCTCTGGCCGACCCTCGCATCCTCATCCTGGACGAGGCCACCTCCAGCGTGGATACGCGGACCGAGCGGCTGATCCAGAAGGCGCTGGAGGAGCTGCTGCGCGGCCGCACCAGCTTCGTGGTGGCCCACCGGCTCAGCACCATCCGGAACGCCGACCAGGTCCTGGTGCTGGTGGAAGGGCGCATCGTGGAACGGGGCACGCACTCGGAGTTACTGGCCCGCCGCGGCGCCTACTACGACCTCTACATGAGCCAGTTCATCCGCGAAGAGACCGAGGCCGTGGCAAAATAGCCCCTGGTGACGCTGATGGTACGCGGATTCCCGCTGATCGGAGAAGCACCACCCCAGAGATCAGCGTGTGTCAGCGTAGCATCAGCGTTCTATCAGAGGGTAACCTCTTCCGACGGCTTAGGCACGGTCACGCCGGGGAGCCCTCTCTGCTTGAGGGCTTCGGACAGGGCCAGGGACGCGTCGTCCTCCCCGTGCACTAGGAAGATGCCCCGAAGCCGGCCCGACCGGGCCGCCCGTTCGGCATGCGCCACCAGGCCATCGTGGTCCGCATGAGCGCTGTAGCCCTGAACGCTCTCGACGCGAGCCCGCACCGGGTACACGTCGTCGAAGATGCGAGCCTCAGAGGCACCATCCTGGATGCGGCGACCCAGCGTGTTCTCGGCCTGGTAGCCCACGAAGAGCACCGTGTTGCGCTCGTCCCCCAGGTTGTTCTTCAGGTGATGCAGAATCCGGCCACCCTCGGCCATGCCGGAAGCGCTGATGATCACGGCCGGCTCCCGCAGGAAGTTCAGTTCCTTGGAGTCGTCCACCCGGCGCACGTAGCGGACCTGGCTGTGCCCCAGAGGCCCGAACTGGTCCCGCTCCAGAATCTCTGCCATCTCCCGGTCATAGCATTCGGGGTGCAGCCGGAAGATCTCGGTGGCATCCACCGCCAGCGGGCTGTCCACGTAGACCGGGATGTCGGGTACCTTGCGCTCCTGCCGCAGCACATACAGGTCGTAGACGATCTCCTGGGTTCGGCCCACGGCGAAGGCGGGGACGATAACCTTGCCGCCACGGGCGTACGTCTCGTTGATGACCCGCTTGAGGATCATTCGCGCCTCGTCCGGGCTCTGCCCTGGCCGGCCGCCGTAGGTGCTCTCCATGATCAGGTAGTCCACGTCCTGCAGCTGCTCTGGGTCCCTCAGAATAGGAAGATCGGCACGCCCCAAGTCCCCGGTATAGCCTAGCCGCAGCCGACGTCCCTTCTCCTGCAGCTCCAGCAGGGTGAGGGCAGAGCCAAGTATGTGCCCAGCATCGAGGAAGGTGACGCGGACCCCGTCGGCCACGGAGAAGGACCGACCGTAGTTGATGCCGACGAACAGCCCCATGCATGCGTCGGCGTCGGCCCGGCCATAGAGAGGCTCGACGGGGGGCTCGCCGTGGGCTCGTCGTCGTTTGTTCAGGAAGGCAGCATCCTCGGCCTGCAGGTGGGCCGAGTCCCTCAACATGGCGGCGCACAGGTCACGGGTGGCTGAGGTGGACCAGATATCCCCGGTGAAACCCTGCTTGGCCAGGGTGGGGATGTTCCCCGAGTGGTCGATGTGGGCGTGGGACAGCACCAGCGCGTCAGCATGGGCGCCAAGGGCCGCCTGCTCCACGTTCGTCTGATACGCCTCTCCGCGATGACCATGGGTCAGGCCACAGTCCAGCAGCACCCGGGTTCGGTTCACTTCCAGCAAGTGCATGGAGCCGGTGACCTTCCGGGCTCCGCCGACGAATGTGAGCTTCAACGCTCTTCTCCTTCACTCGCCCGCAGCCGGGCGCGACGAAGGGGCACGGCACACCGTGCCCCCGCCCTGCCTGTGCGCGTGGCGGCCCACCCGCAGGTCGCTCTAGAGCTTGGCCACCCTTGGTTCGGGGACCCAGTCCTCGGGCAGAGGAAGCGTCACTTCCCTGCCCTCCTGCGCCGACTTGTACACTGCCATCACCAGCTCCAGCGTCTCCAGCCCGTCCCGGCCGGAGACCATGGGCTCGCGATCTTGCAGAATGGCATCCACGAAGTCCTGGATCACCGGGACATGGCCCTTGTGCCCGATGGCCCCCGGGTCGGCGTGTCCGGTGGGCAGGGCACCGGCACCCGACTCCACCGCCTGGCCCACTACCGCCCACTGGGCCAGGGCCGAGCCCTCCAGCACCGCCGAGCCCCTAGTGCCGTGGACGTCCAGCCTCTCGGGGAAGCCGGGGTACAGGGCCGTCGAGGCCTGGATGACGCCCAGGGCGCCGCTCTCGAACTCGACCAGGGCATCTACCAGGTCTTCGACTTCGATGTCGTGCAGGGCGGTGCGGCGCCGGGCGAATACCGAGCGGACCGGGCCGCCGATCCACTTGAGCAGGTCAACCATGTGCACGCCCTGATTGATGAGGGCTCCTCCCCCATCCATGGCCCAGGTGCCGTGCCAGGGGCTGTCCGAGTAGTACTTGGGCTCCCGGTACCACTTGACGTAGGCGTCGCATTGGATGAGTCGGCCCAGCTCCCCCCGCTCTACCGCCGTGCGAATGCGCTGAGCCGGCTCAGTGAAGCGCTTCTGAAAGATGACCGCGATCTTGGCCCCGGTCCGCTCTCCCGCTTCCACCAGCTTCCTTCCCGCCGGGAGCGTTATGTCAATGGGCTTCTCCACCAGGACGTGCTTGCCCGCCTCGGCCACCATGGTGCCCAGCTTGGCGTGAAGCCCGCTGGGAACGCACACGTGCACGGCGTCCACGTCGTGGCGCTGGAGGGCTTCAGACAGGTCGTACACGGCGGGGACACCATACTCTGCCGCCAACGCGTCGGCCCGCTCGCGAGCCGAGTCTATGACCAGGCTGAGTCTGGCATTGGAGACCTCGGCGATGGCCCGGGCGTGGATGGCGCCTATGAGCCCGCTACCCAGGATGGCGAGGTTGACTTGGTTGGCCACTATCACTCCTCCGTCGGGGGTCTGCATGTTGAGCCGCTGGGGCACTAGGCATTATACCGGCGGGCCGAGGGGAGGCAAGGGGATCGTAGCAGTTCAGCGTCGGGCTACAGACGCCGACCAGCGCCGTCGCTCAGCGCCATCGCTGCGCTGACACTAGGCGAACGAGCCCCGACTGCACCACAGGCAGACCTTCCGTCAAGAAGTGCGCCCGCCCGCGCGCCGTCCCTCGAAGTGCCTACCGCGCCTGGCGCACCTTCCTTGGAGGAGTGCGCGCGCCCTGTCCCCAAGTGCCCACCGCGCCTGGCGCACCTTCCTTGGAGGAGTGCGCGCGCCCACGCGCGCTGTGCCGCCAAGAGCCTACGGAGCCTGGAGGTGCGGACTCCTCAGGACGAGGCTGGAACCGGCGAGGATGCGAGCACCTAGCCCCCTAGCCGGCGCAAGAGCCTGCCTTGAGAGCCGGTGAGGAAACCACCTGCGCCCGTCTGCTCCGTGCGACTGCCGGCTGAACCCACTCGTCCCCCCATCCTGAGCTCGTAGAGGGGATCAGGTAGCAGCCGTGACAGTGAGGATCTGGCCCAGCGGCGGGGGCGGATGGCTGAAGGCGCCCGCCCGGGCGTGCGCTGCGGGATCCCTGGCCCAGCAACACATCTGGCTCGCCATCGCCCGATCTGGGGTACCCGGCACTACCCTGGCGCCGGCCGATCTCCAGAGGCCCCTCGCCTTGGCTGAGCGGTGGGGCCGCTTCGCTTGCGGTGCCGCCCATCTCTACTTGGCGGAGCGAGATGGCCTGCCGCCGGTAACCGCAGACCCCAGGCTGTACAACGCTGTAGCAGAGGAGCTGCCGTGGGTCGTGCGGGTGGGGGAGGGGGAGGATAGGATCGGTCTGGAAGGGGACCAGGGCACGGCTGAAGGTCCTGATGGTCCTCCACCCCCAGGCGGCCAGGCCAAGCGGGACGGGCGCACCAACTGCCTCCGGCCGAAACGTCGAGTTCTAGTCGGGATTGGCGCCAAACTCGAGCCCCGCCTTGATGAACTCCAAGTAATTGTTCACCTGGGTGGGGGACGCCGTGGGCCACTCCATGAAGCCACTGGTGGGACAGAGAATGAAGCCGCCCCCTCGCGCCTCCTCGATGGCGGTGCGGACCAGCTCCCGTATGCGCTCTGGGCTGCTCCGGAACATATCGTCAGCCTCGATGTTCCCCTCGAGGCACATGCGGTCGCCCACCCTCTGGCGCGCCTCCGCCAGGGTGATGTCACCGTTGGGCGGGGGCTCGATGGGGTTCAAGCAATTGACGCCCATCTCCAGAAACCCCTCGATCACTGGCCCCATTCCGCCGTGGCAGTGCACCCAGAGCAGCTTACCCGCCTGACGGATGGGCAGCGTGAACTTCTTATCCACTTGCACCACGAACTCATAGAAGTCTCTGGGAGTCATCAGCGGCGGGATGCACAGCTCTGGGCCAACATAGCCAAACACTGGCCCCACCCCCTGCTCGAGCATGTAGAACACCAGGTCGGTCAAGCGCCGCTCGGCCGCATTGATCATCTCGCGGAGCAGGTCGCGCTTCTCTATGCTCCAGAAGGCCATGAGCTCACTGCCCATTAGGGTGTAGATGTGGTACATCGGCTCGCCGATGTAGGCCATCATCAGGCCGCGCTCCCCCAGCTGATCGCGCTTCTCGAAGAAGGGCGAGAGGTCAGGCCGCGACGGCACGTAAGGAACTGACAGCCAGGCCAGGGCATCCTCTTCGCTCTGGACAAAGAACTTGAGCACCCGTCCCGGCTTGTGTTGCGTGCTCACCGCCTCCACCTGTGTGATGGAGCCACGTGGCGTTTCGTACGTGGTTACCCTGTCAACGAAGCCCTCGTGCCGGCTGGGCCGATCTTTCACTTGCATGGGCACCGGCACATCCGACCAGAAGAGGTTCAGGTACGGTCCCCAGCCAGCGCAGAGATCCGTGTGTTCTAGGGCCGCATCCAGAATGGGCCGGAACGAGGGGTGCCACACCTTGGTCCAGGGCTCTGCCCCCCAGACGCGAATAGGCACCCTGTCGACAGGCTGAGACTGATAGGCGGCCAGAAGCCGTTCCCGTGATGACATCCTCTGTGCTGTTGCCATGTGCCCCTAGCCCTTGAGGCCCGTTAGGGCGATCCCTTCTATGAAGTTGCGCTGCATCAGGAGGAAAACCACGAGAACCGGCACGAACATGATGGCAGCACCGGCCATCTGAAGGTGGGTCTGAGCTATGTACTGCTCTGTGAACCGGGACATCGCTATCGGCAGAGTCCACAACTCACGGCTGTTGATAATGATCAAGGGCCAGAGGAAGTTGTCCCAGCTCCCAAGGAACGCGAATATCCCCAGGGCCGCCAGAGCCGGCTTGCATAGAGGCAACATGATGCGGCTGAAGATGTACGGCTCCGATGCGCCATCTATGCGGGCCGCCTCAAGCAGGGGCCTAGGGACACCAAGCATGAACTGACGCATCAGAAATACCCCAAAGGCGGTGACCATAGAAGGTACGATCAGGCCCCACATAGTGTTCACTAGCCGCAGTCGTGCCATCATGATGAAGAGAGGAATCATGATCACCTGAAAGGGGATCATCATGGTGGAGAGGATAATGATGAATATCACCGTGCGCCCGGGGAAGTCGTATCGGGCGAAGGCGAACCCGGCCATGGCACTGGTCAGCAACTGAAGGACGGTGATCGTGGTCGCCACGAAAGCACTGTTGAAGAAATAGCGGGAGAAGCCGACACGAGACCACACCTCGACATAGTTGGCGAGGGAGTACTTAGCCGGCGCGAACCATACTGGTGGTACCTTGATAACTTCCGACAGCGGCATGAGCGAAGCGGAGAGCATCCAGATCAGCGGCAAGAGCATCCACACACCGCCGAAGGCCAGCAGCAGCAGGCCCACCAGCAGGGCCACTCTCTCACCCACATTGAGACCTCGCAGTAGTCCCCGTCGCCTGGATCTAGGCTTGGGCACGGCCTGGTTCAGAGCCATGTCATGCGTTCCTCGGGATAGCGTGGTCCAGCCGCAATTCCGGGGCTGACGTCCCCCGTCAAGAGTACTCAAACTCGCGTTGGGTAACGCGTAGCTGGATGATCGTGATGACCAGTATGATGGCGAACAGAATGAAAGCCAGGGCGGCACCATAGCCCAGCCGGTTCGCTCGGAAGGCCATAGAGTAGATGTGATACACCATCACTCGAGTCGAGTTGATCGGCCCCCCAGCCTCTCCCCCGGCGCCGGTGGTCATGATGACTGCAGGAGTGAAGACCTGCAGTGACCCGATCACCGAGGTCACGGTCAAGAAGACAATGGTGGGGTTGAGCAGCGGGAAGGTAACCGAGCGGAAGCCTTGCCAGCGATTGGCGCCGTCAATCCGCGCGGCTTCCATCAGTTCGCGCGGGATGGTCTGCAGGCCAGCAAGGAAGATGACCATATAGTAGCCCAGCCCCTTCCAGATGGCTACGATCATAATGGCCGGCAGCGCCCACTGCGGTGAGGCCAGCCAGCGGATGCCGGTGATGCCGATCAGGCGTAGGAAGCTGTTGACCAGGCCCCAGCGTGGCTCGAACATCCAGATCCAGACGAAGGAGACCGCCACCCACGAAGTGATGACGGGGATGAAATAGGCAGTGCGGAAGGCCGTCCGCAGCGGCAACCCCTCTTGGTTCATCACCAGTGCGAGCAGCAGGGAGATGGCCAGACTGACGGGCACGGCGCCAACGGTGTAGATGAAGGTGTTCTTGATGCTCTTGACAGTCAGAGGGTCGCTGAAGGCCTCCGCATAGTTGCGCAATCCGATGAAGGGGTACGGGCGCGGGATCAGGCTCCAATCGCGCAGGCTGATCCAGAAGGCGAAGACTATGGGAAATAGCAGGAGCACTATCAAGAAGAAGAATGCTGGCGACAGGAACACATAGGCCCACGCCAGATCATGCAATCGCTGGCGACTCCAGCGACTTCTCTGGACAAAGGGTATACCCGCTTGGCTAACCATAGACCTTTCTTCCGTCGCTCGCGAGCCCGGCGTCGGCGGCCAACTAGGGCTTGGGTGCGGGCCGCGGCCCGCACCCAAGGGTCGCGCTACGCTTTCGGTGTGTGTGTATCGATGACTTTGTTGAGGTTCTCCACCATGGTGTTGAACGACTGTTCCGTGGCCTCACCGCCGATGACGACGCGGTCCCTGGCGTCCGTGAACTCCTTGCACCACTCTGCCCAGCCGACCCATTCCCATGGGGAAGCGTACTTGATCGAGTCCATGACCACCACAGCGTTGGCGTCCTGACGGAACCGCGGCTCATCAGCCAAGTCCTTGTGGCTTGGAAGGTCCCCCGCCACGTCAACCCAGGTGACCTGTGCCGGTTTGTTCGTGCAGAAGTGCACCCACTGCCAAGCGGTATGGTAGTCCGGTGCCCACTTTCCGACCACCCACATCCAATGCGAGCCTGCGGTGTAGAGGTCTTGTCCGGCTGAGCGCGGGGGGAAAGGCGAAATGGTGTACTCCAGATCAGGTGCGGTGATGCGCAGCGTGCCTCGCGAGACTGGATGCCCGATCTCCATACCGGCCTTGCCCAACGCGAACCTGTTCTGCCCTTTCATGAAGGCACTGTCGTCAGCGTCTGCTGAGAGCTTGCAGAACCACTCAAAGGCCTGGAAGATCTCAGGGTAGTCGTGCCAGACTAGCCGGTTTGTCGCCGGATCGATCCAGTGGGTTCCATCCTTCTCCCGCTGGAGGAACTGCTGGTACAGGGTCGTCTGCCAGGCGCAGTAGTAGTTAGTGTTGCAGCCGATCTGGTCGGTCTCCCCATTCGTCTTCTTCATCATCAACATCGCCTTCTCATAGAAGTCGGCGTGGTCGATGAATGGTTCCGTGGGGTCCAGACCCGCCTCCTCATGTATGACGTTGTTGCGATAGATAAGCAGAGTCTGGACGTTGAGGGGAAGGCCGTAGTAGACTCCATCCTTCTTGCCTCTTGCGATGGTCCAGTCCCAGTAGCTCTCCTCTATCTCTGCGGTTGTTATGATGTTCTCGTCGACGGGTACTAGGCTGCCACCCAGTACATACTCATCGATCAGGCCCATCGGAATCATGAACACGTCAGGGGCCGAGCCTTTGCCAGCGGCGATCGCCGATGCTAGTTTGCCCCAGAATTCAGCCCAAGGAATGGACTGGAAGTCGATGCTGACATGCGGATACAAGTCCTCGAACCGAGCCTTGAACGACTCAACCGCCTGAACGTAACTCGCCGCATGGTGCTGCCAGTGCGTGAGGGTCACCGGTGCCTTCTCGGCGGCCTCGGGGGCGACGACCACCGTCTCCTTCACCACCTTCTCCACTACCTGTGGTGTCGCCGGCGCGCAGGCTGCCAGCGCCGCCGCTCCCCCGAAGACCCCGGCCGCTCGGAGGAAACTCCTTCTGGACAGTCCGTGACTGTTTCTCATCGTGACCTCCCCCAATCCTCTGATCTGCTGAAGTGCTGCCCCAGCCGCCAGGGAACGCGCCTGGCAGGCCATCCCATAGTCAAAGTATAATGACCCCCGAGTAGCAACGCTTGACAATCCAACGACAGAGTCTGTCACGGTTGCCTGCTCCGCCATAGCGCAGTCTTGAGCGCCCGACGGGCACGACGCGCATGTGCTGACGCGACGGACCGCAGATCGCGCGCTTCGGAGCTACTCCATGCCTGGTCCGATCACCAAAGAGCACGTCCGCGAGGCATTGCTGGCCCTCTACAGCCCGGCCGAGCTCGAGCGGACCGAGCTGGCCGCCGCCCTGCATCCAGCTCGGGGCCCCCAGCGCGGCCACGCCCTCCGCCGCCTCCTCCTGGACGCCATCGAGGCCCTCCGCCCCACCGGCAAAGTGGCCCCCTCCGCCTCCGAGTACCGCGCTCATGAGTGCATCAGCCTCCGCTACATCTCCAGCCTCTCCATCGAGGAGATAGCCGAGGAGCTCGCCCTCAGCACCCGCCAGGTCTACCGCGACCTGCGCTGGGGCGAGGAGCGACTGTGCGAGCTCCTGGCTCGAAAGCTGTCCGATCGCGACATCGACCAGCGCCAGGACTCCCTCGACAGCGAACTGGGCGCCCTCGCCGGCACTCCAGAACGGGTGGACCTCTCCCGCCTGATATCTCAGGCCACGGCCACCGTCGCCCCTCTGGCCGATGCCTGCGGTATCCGCCTGCACCGCCGGGAGCCGGATCAGGAGATGGTGACCAGCGCCAGCCCCGGCATCCTGGGCGAGATCATCACCCAGCTCCTGAGCGCAATTGTCCAGAGCACCGATCGCGCCGAAGTTGAGGTGGTGCTGGAGGCGCAGGGCGACGACATCCTCCTGTCGCTGCCGGTCGGGCCTGAGGAAGACATGGCCCGCCGCGACCTGCTGCACTCCGCCCTGCGAGTCGCCGAAGCCCAGAATCTCCGCCACCGGTACGTAGGCGAGGGGGATGAGCGTTGCCTCCACCTCATCCTCCCCCGCTGCGGCGACCGGCGAGTGGTGGTGGTGGAGGACAACCCGGCCGCCTTCGCCCTCTATCAGCGATACCTGGCCAACAGCGAGTGGCAGCCCATCCTCGCCCCCAGCCCCCGGGTGGCCGGCAACCTGGCCGCGGCGACCCGGGCCGAGGCCGTGCTGCTGGACATCATGATGCCAGAGACGGACGGCTGGCGCGTCCTGCAGGCACTCAAGGTAGACGAGCGTACCCGAGACATCCCCGTGATCGTGTGTTCAGTAGTGGACGACCCGGCGTTGGGATCGGCGCTGGGGGCCGCCGCCTACATCACCAAGCCCGTGTCTCGGCCGGTTCTCCTTCAGGCTCTGAACCAGGTGATTCGAGGGCGAAGGCAGGCTTGAGGCGCCCCAGGCAGGCGCGGATGAGCTCCAGAGTGTCCTCCTCGCGGAACCCCACGCTGGAGGTTACGGCGAACGCGCGCGGGCTCGTCGCCGGGCCCTCCAGCCCCGGCTGCACCGCTGTCACCGCGATGAGGACGGGACAGCGGTCCCCGCCATCCTTCCGCAGCGCCCGAGCAACGGCTCGGCCATCCAGGCCCGGCAGCGCGATGTCGAGCAATACCACGTCTACCCCGCCGTCACTGCCCGGCGAGCCTTCGCCCTGCCCGGAGCCGGCCCGCCCCTTCTCCTGCAACAGAGCCAGCGCCTCCTCGCCCTGGTGGGCCCAGGCCACCTCGTAGGGTTGGGGCAGCGCCTCCAGAATGCGCCGCACCAGGCGGACGAAGCCCCGATCGTCGTCCACCACGAACACCCGGCGGGCCTCCGGGAAGCGCGCCAGCGCTCCCAGCAGCTTCTCGCTGGTGACAGGCTTGACCAGCCAGTCGTCGAAGAGGTGTCGCTCCGAGGACCAGCTCCCGGTGGGTAGCGAGCACTGCAGCACCGGCACCGGCTCCGGGACGATGGGCGGCAGCGGCCCTTGGGTGGCCCCTTCGGCGGGCGGGGGCACGTTGAGGATGATCGCCCGCGGGTGTCTCTCCCGGGTGAGTCTGCGCGCCGTCACCAGGTCGGGGGCCGCCAGCACCTGGTAGCCCTCCAGGTGCCGGGCCAGAAAGGCTTGCCCCTCGCCCTCATCCACCAGGATCACCGCCGGCTCAGCCTTGATGGTAGGCTCGGCCTGGCCTGCCGGCGCCGGCAGAGAGACGACCCGTTTCTCCATCAGGGGTAGGGTGAAGTAGAAGGTGCTTCCCTGACCCAGAGTGCTCTCGGCCCAGATCCTTCCCCCGTGCATCTGCACGAATCGCTTGGCGATGGCCAGCCCCAGCCCCTTGCCCACCCCCTCGTCCCCCTGGGGCATGGCGCGGGCCTCCTGGCGGAACTCCTCGAATATGGCGTCCAACTGCTCCGGAGCGATGCCGGAGCCGGTGTCGGCCACGCCGATCACCACCTCTTCCGCGTTGAGCTCCACCCGCACCGCTATCTCACCCTGAGCGGTGAAGCGGCAGGCATTGGCCAAGAGATTGAGCAGTACCTGGCGCACCCGAGTCTGATCCACATACAAGCTGGGCAAGCCGTCGGGAACGTCAGAAGTCAGGCGCACCTCCGGCTTCGTCAGCAGCAGCCGGCCCGCCAGGGCCGTGACCTCCTCCACCAGGGCCTTCAGGTCGGTCTGCTCCCGGTGGATGGGCATCTTGAGCGCCTGGATGCGGGCCAGGTCCAGGATGTCGTCTACCAGAGAGGACAGGTATCGAGCGCCCCGCTGGATCTCCCCCAGGTCCCGCCGCAGGAGGGGAGTCCAGTTCACCTCCCCGTACACTTCCGGGTACTGCTGCATCACATCCACGAAGCCCAGGATTATGTTGAGCGGCGTGCGCAGTTCGTGGCTCACAGTGGTGGCGAACTGCTCCTTCAGGTGCCGGGCCTCCTCCGCTTCCCGGGTAGCCAGCGCCAGCTCGGAGAGGCTACGCTTGAGCAGGCCATTGGACACCTTGAGAGCTTTGTTGAGCCGGTTGATCTCCTCCTGGCGGGCCCGCACCTCCCGCACCAAGTCGCCCGTCACTCCCACGTGTCTCCACGAGTCGGCCAGTGCGCCCCGGAAGCTCTGGGCCACCAGGAGACCCATTCCGGTCACCGAAAGGTAAAGCACGGTGTAGGCCCATAGGGTCTCAGTCGGTCTGGGCCCGCCCGCGGCCACAGCGACGGAGAAGCCCAAGGCGAGGATAGGCGGCACCCACAGAGGGAGAGTCAGGGCCGCCTGGAGGAGAGGCAAGGCTAGGAAAAGCAGGGCGACCTGGTAGCCCAACGCGGCGTAACAGAGGTAGGCTGCGGTCGCGGCTGCGGCAACCTGTATCGCGTGAGCCCAGGCGCCCCCCAGCCTCGGCCGCAAGAGGGGAACCAGGCAGGCGGCGGTGGCCGCCAGTAGGATTCCGACCACCCGGGCATCCCAAAGGGGGACAATCAGAGTGCGGTACCATCCGTACCAGCCCACCAGCCCCAGCACCACGCCCGTCTGCAGGGCGATGTTCCGCTGCAACTCGGCCCAGCTGTGGTGCTGTGGTTCACGCATCAGCGCCATATCCCCTCCTGCCGCCATCACGCGGCCCAGCCCCTGAGGTAGGCCGCAGCCTGGGCAACAGCACTCAGATGCCGCCGGTACTACGCTAGTCCTCGCTGGTCTTTCTACACCAACTCCTTCTGATCAGCGTGTATCGGCGTCGCATCTGCGTCATCAGCGTTCCATTCCCCTCAGCTGGCGCAGTCCAGGGCCGAAGCGCTGCTCCAACTCCCGACGCGTATCATCCATGCCTCGACGAAGAAAGGGGTAGGCGAAGAGAGCCGTGCCTACCCCGAACAGCAGCCCCGTCCCCAGCCTCAGTGGCCAGGCGCTCGTCCTGAGCCCCAACAACTGAGTGAGCCCGTCCACCGCGACGGGCAAGACGAAGACCAGCAGGTAGATTCTGGTGTTGCTCAGGCGCGCCCGGCCGGAGGAAGCAGCGTAGGCCAGCCCGCCCAGGAAGAGCCCCAAGTAGACGCCCACGTCGCGCTGGCAGAAGGCCACCTGCCGGCCGTAGACGTAGAAGGACCGCTCCGGGTACTGATGACACACCCGCCGGTAAGCTCGAAAGAGAGCACTGCCCGGGCCCTCCAGCCCCGCTGCCTGGAGCAACGGAGCGGCGAACGCCAGGCCCACCACCAGGAGGAACAAGCCGTTGAACACTAGGGCCCAGTGCCTCGTCAGCCAGTAGATGGCCCGGTCAGCCTCCACCACCAGGCGTCGTTCCCAGCCCGGCACCGACCGTGCCTGCGCCGGCTCTAGCCCCTCGCCGTCGGCGGCCACCTCAGCCCTGCTCCGAGAGATAGGAGCGGATGCGCTCCAGCGACAGCGGTCCCAGGTGCTGGGCCGTGATCACTCCCCCGGCATCCAGGAAGAAGCTCATCGGTATGCCTCGGACGTTGTACGCCTGGGCCGACTCCCCCCCATCGTCCAACGCCACGGGGAAGGTCAGTCCCAGTTGCTGCGCATAGGACGACACCTGGCCGGCGCTCTCGTCTATGTAGACGCCCAGGACCACCAGCTCGGGCAGGGTTTCGTGAGCAGCCTGAAGCTCAGGGGCCTCCTGACGGCAGTAGCCGCACCAGGTGGTGCGGAAGTTCAGCAGGAGCGGCCGCCCTCTGAATTGCGACAGCTGCATCTCCTGCCCTTCCAGGCCCGTCAGGCGCACATCCGGCGCCAAAGCACCCACCTCGGCCGCTACTCGGGGAGAGCGCTCTCGGCTGTCGTAGGCAGCGTACGCGGCCACCACTAAGAGTACGCCCAGGCCCGCCAGGGTCACTGCCGCTAGCGTCCTCCCGAGGCTCGCCGACCGATTCCTGTCGCTACCGGAAGCGCTCATGGATGCTAGCTCTCGCCCACAGCCGGCATCACTGGAAGCCGATGAAGCTGCCGTACCGCGACAGCACCACCAAGGCATCGAAGAACACCGCCAGGCCCACAGCAATTACCAGCACACCGCTAGCCACCTCCACCCACCGCACCGCCCGGCTGAAACGCCGAATCAGGGGGACGGCGTACCCAGCGAAGACAGCCGCCAGCAGGAAGGGTAGGCCCAAACCCGCCGAGTAGACGCCCAGGAGCACAACACCTTGGCCCACCGTCTCGCTGCCGCCGGCCAACATGTATATGGCCATGAGCACGGGTCCCACACAGGGCACCCAGCCCGTAAAGAGGAAGGCGCCGGTCAGGAATGAAGCCACATATCCCATCCCCGGATTCGCCGACGACCGCAGACTGCGCTGCCGTAATAGGAAGGGCAGGCGCAGTACTCCCGTCAGATGCAGCCCGAGGGCCACCAAGGCCACGCCCCCGAGCCGCTGCAGCCAGGGAAGCTGGCGCCCCAGGGCCCGCCCTAGCGCCGTAGCTGCCGCACCCGACAGCACGAAGAGCAGGCTAAACCCGAGAACGAAGAGGGCAGCGTGAGCGAGAAGGTGTGCGCGCCTGGCCGCCCACCCATCCAGGCTGAGGCCGGTGAGCATCCCCAGGTAGGCGGGCACCAGAGGGAGCACACACGGAGAAGCAAACGAAGCCACGCCGGCCAGGAAGGCCACGGTGAGCTTGACCCCCTCAGCTTCCATACCACCTCAACTCGGTCGTCTCGAGCATACCCGGCGATTATACACCACGCTCACCGGCCGACGCATTGACCGGACACCTGGCGTAGGGCTTTCTCAAAGTCGGGGAGGTGAGCGGAGCAAGGGGTGAGCCGGAGGGGATGCGAAGCGAGCCTCACTTGGTTATTGTAAAGCTGAGAAGCAAGCACTAACCAAGGAGGCTCAAGGTGCAGTATAGCACACTCTCCTCTGATCAGATGACAGCGGTGGGTCCGGTGGT
>JABLXR010000028.1 GCA_013178015.1 Anaerolineae bacterium | reverse complement strand
GAAGCCGCGCCAACCCCTCCAGCAGGCTTTCCTCCCCTGTCTCATCCACCATCGCCCCAACCTCAGCCTCAGATTGCCACTAGCATAACATAACTGGCCGCTCCTGTCAGAGCACTGAAAAGCCCTGGCTCCGCCCAGGGACCAAGGAGGCTACCTCGCTCGGTCGGAGCGCCGACCCTCTCCTGCCGCCGTAGGACCCGCCCCGAGTGCTGCTCCATCCTCATCAGTCCCGCATCTGGGCCATGGTCACGGCCGTAGACGGCTCCGGTGACACCACCCGATGGTGCTCGCCCGCCCGTAGAACCACCAACTCGCCCCGAGTGATCCGCTCCGTCTGTCCCACACCTTCCACCGTCATCTGGCCGTAGTGGCACAGGACCAGCTGGTCGCCCTCATGAGCGTGCCATTCCTGGGACCCGAGGCAGATCTGGACGCTTACCCCCAGGCTATCGCTGACTGCGATGCGTCGCGGCTGAAAGACATCCGTCAGACGGGCCGCCTCCTGGGCCACTGACACCTTCCGCAGTTGGCCTTTCGCCAGGCCCTGGCACGGTTGGTGCCCGTTACGCCGACTGGCGAGGCCGCGCGTCTGCACCAGCAGCAACACCGCCGGCACCCCAGATGTGGATCGGTGAGGAAGCCCCTTGGGCACCGTAACCAGTTCCCCTACTGAAAGCTGGGCACTCCCCCAACTGGTCTCGATGCTGGCTGTGCCGCTGTAGCCCAGAAACAGTTCATCCTCGTCCAGGTGACGGTGCCATGCCATGGCGCCGAAACACGAATAGGCGCTGATCAGATAGTGGTCCACCGTGGCCAAGCTCGCCATCAAGAAGGGCCGGGTCAACTTGGCCGCGTACTCGTCAACGCTGATCTTGATCACACCGCCAGGTCCCACTCGGCTCGATACGGCCTCTCCAGGCTCATCTGTAACAGGGCATCCCGCTCCTCGAACCCGACTTGCACCAGGGCGACTCGCAGCCGGTCCAGGGATTCGGGCAGGTCCACCAGAAGATCCAGCGTGGGGTCCGCCGTCAGCGTCGTGACCTGCGACACCACCGCCGCCGCAGTGTCCTCAGAGGGGTCCGGCATCAGTACTACCGTCAGTCGCGCTCGCTCCTTCTCCACCGGCGTCAGCGCCAGCCCGCCCACGACTCGACCGTCCCTCAAGAGCACCCGCCTCATGGGCACCGTCCCCGTGACCGAACCGGCCAGGATTCGGCGCAACCTCTGCCACAGCCCCTCCTGGAAGGCGCTCACTGGGGAAGGGCGCAGCAGGCGCAGCTTGTGGGGAAGCATGGCTGCCACCATGCCCTTCAGGGCTTCCAGGTCCCCACCTCGCACGCGTCGCCAGGCCAGTCTCTCATCGCTGCGCGCCACTGGCGGCCTCAGGCGCCGGCCGGGTTCCAACCCCAGCCGCCAGAGCCTGCCCGACAACCGGAACCCAAAGGACTCATACAGGCGCAGGGCAGGCCGGTTAGACTGCCACACCTGCAGTAGCACCTGGTCGGCGCCTCGCTGCCAGGCGTACCTGAGGCTGGCCTCCACCAGCTGCCGTCCTATGCCCCGTCCGCGGGAACCCTCCTCCACCGCCACATTGCTCAGAACCCACTGGCGCCCAGTGACGCCCACCGGCGCGATGTTGGCGTTGCCCACCAGCTTGTCGCCGCAGACCCAGACGTATCCGCCTAGATTGCCATCGAACCAGGCATCGAAACCCATCCATAGCCACCCCAGCGAGGGGAAGCGCCTCATCCAGCGCACCAACCGAGCCGTCGAGCTGGACTCGACCGATAGCTCCGGCCCGAATACCTGGGCCAGAAGGCGGGTCACTTGAGGCAAGTCCCGGAAGGGGTTGAAGGGCCGTATTCCGGTGCACACGCCCGTAGGCACACCAATGGCCGCCACGGTGGTCACCTGCGCTCCGAATGATTCTGGGCCGGCGGCACCGCGTCCAACGGGCGCGCCTTGCGTCTCTCCAACTCGCCCACGTAGCGCAGGAGCACTCGGCGCCAGGCCGCCGCCCACCGGGGGCCGCGAGGGGTGCGCTCCCGAGTTACCACGATCTGACGCACCGCTTCTTTCATCTGGCGCCGCCGGCCATCATCCGGCATCGGCCGTTCCCACTTTCACTTCCGCCACCAACTCGCCTGACGCGTTCAGGAGACGGACCCTCTCCTCTGGATTGCTCCAGACCGCTTCGGTCAGCCCCCAGTACAGGTCAGTAGCCGAGTCGTTGCCAAAGGTGCTATGCACCGACACCGTGCCGTTCCGCCACAGGAACAGGTTAGGGAAGGTGTAGGCGTGCCCGTCCTCATCCTCAAGCACCCAGCCCTCTAGGGCCACGCCCTGAGCTCCCCGGTTCACCAGCCTGACGTACTCCTCATCCACCCGGCCAGCACCACTGACGGATTCAATGGCGACAAGGGCCTCCCCGCTGCCAGGGGTGGCTACCGGCGCCATGGTGGGAGGCGGTCGGTGGGTAGCTGTGGCTGCCGGCGCCGGTCCACTGACGGGGATCACCAGAGACTGCCCGGCGACAATGTAGTTGGCGTTCTCGATGCCGTTGGCCTGCATGAGAGCGTCGAGCGTCACCCCGAACTGGAATGCCACTGAACCGAGGCTGTCGCCGCTCTTGACCACGTAGGTGATTTGGGGAAGGGGCTCGGCAGTGGGGCCGGTTATCGGGGTGCCATCGAACGCGAGCGGTTCCGTGGCCGCCGCGGCCTGCGCCAACGCCACGCCCTCCGGCGTGGGGACCGTCCGATAGCGCTCAAAGACCAACACAACCGTGAGGCTAATGACCAGCGATACCACGGCGTTGCAGATCACAAGCGCCACCGCCTGCTGCCTGGTCACGGCCTGCCTCCCAACTCGCTCCCATCAACTGGCCTTTCATTATATGGGTCTTGGGGCGGCTTACGCCACCTCCGGACGCACCTTTCCCGGCACGCCCGCCCACCGTCGCCCCACCACCAGCAGCCTAGGCCTCGGGAGCGGGGCCTCTCCGATCCTGCCCAGCGGTGCTGTGGGCGACGCTGGACGTCGGCCCTTTGCCGCAGGCTTCGCGGGGATGATACAATGTCAAGTTGCAGGTCTTACCAGCCGTGCCTGTGATGCCACATATGCAAAACCCAGAGATAGGAATGACCGAAAAGGCCATCGTCATACGCGGGGCTCGGCAGCACAACCTCAAGAACATCGACGTCGTTCTACCGCGTGACAGGCTGGTGGTAGTGACGGGGCCTTCTGGCTCGGGCAAATCCACCTTGGCCTTCGACACCATCTACGCCGAGGGCCAGCGCCGGTACGTCGAGTCGCTGTCCGCTTATGCCCGGCAGTTCCTGGGCCAGATGCAGCGGCCGGACGTGGACTTCATTGACGGCATGTCTCCGGCCATCAGCATCGACCAGCACAGCGCCAGCCACAATCCTCGGTCCACGGTGGGCACCACCACCGAGGTCTACGATTACCTGCGGCTCCTGTATGCTCGGGTCGGCATCCCTCATTGTCCCCGCTGCGGTCGCGAGATCCATAAGCAGAGTGTTCAGGACATTGTGGATGCCATACTGGAGATGCAGCCCGGTGCGCGCATGATGATCCTGGCCCCCTTGGTGACGGCACGCAAGGGCGGTCACGAGGAGACCCTGGAGGAGATCCGCAAGGCGGGCTTCGTCCGTGCCCGGGTGGACGGGGTGGTGACCCACCTGGAGGAGGAAATCCACCTCGATCCCGAGCGCGCGCATAGCATCGATGTGGTGGTAGATCGTCTCGTCGCCCGGCCCGAAGACATGGACCTGGCGCGCCTAGCCGATTCGGTGGAGACGGCCCTACGACTGGGAGATGGGTTCGCCGTCCTGATGGAGATGAACGGGGACGGCAGCGGCCGGGAGACGTACTTCTCGGAGCGCTTTGCCTGCATGCACTGCGGCATCTCCCTGGCCGACATCGAGCCCCGCTCCTTCAGCTTCAACAGCCCTCAGGGTGCCTGCCCTGCCTGCACCGGCCTCGGGGTGCAGATGGACTTCGACACCGTCCTCGTGATTCCAGACACTGGTCTCACTCTGCGCCAGGGAGCCATACGCCCCTGGGCCAGGGGGCGGCGACACCTTCCCTACTTCGAAGCCCTGCTGGAAAGCGTCAGCGCTCAACTAGATGTACCCCTCGATGTGCCGGTGAGCAAGCTCTCGCCGCGGCAGCTGGACACCCTCCTCTACGGCGGGCCCCGGTCCAAGCTGATCGAGGTTGCCTTCGTGGGCCGGGACGGCAAGCAACACCGCCTCAGCATGCCTTTCGAAGGGGTGCTTCCCTACCTGCGCCGCCACTACCGAGAAGCCGAGGACGAGGCCGAGCGCGGCCGGCTGGAGCGGTACATGACCAGCGTCACTTGCCCGGTGTGCGAGGGCAAGCGACTGCGACCAGAGAGCCTGGCAGTGACCGTCGCCGGCCTCGACATCAGCCAGGCGGCCGCCATGACCATAGAGCGCCTGGCAGAGTGGGTTCGGTCTCTCCAAGACTCCCGCGATGGGGAGCACTTCAGCCGTCGCGATGCCGCCGTGGCCCAGCGAGTGCTGGTGGAGATGGAATCCCGCCTGCGCTTCCTGCTGAACGTGGGGCTCCATTACTTGACTCTGGACCGTCCCACCGAGTCCCTCTCCGGAGGTGAGGCTCAGCGCGTGCGTCTGGCCACTCAGCTCGGTTCCCGACTGATGGGTGTGCTCTACGTCCTGGACGAGCCCAGCATTGGCCTGCACCCGCGCGACGGCGACCGCCTGATCCGCACCCTGGAGCAGTTGCGGGACCTGGCCAACACCGTGATCGTGGTCGAGCACGACGAGAACATTATCAGGGCGGCGGACTACATCGTTGATTTGGGGCCGGGCGCCGGCGAGCACGGCGGCCAGGTTATGGCCACGGGCTCCCCGGCCGAAGTCATGGCCAACCCGCACTCGCTCACTGGGCGCTATCTGTCCGGTGAGCTGACCATCCCGACGCCGCCGCGCAAGCACCCTGGCGACGGCACCTGCCTGCTGGTTCGCGGCGCGCGCGAGCACAATCTCAAGGGGGTGGACGTCCGTTTCCCTCTGAAGCGCTTCATCTGCGTCACCGGCGTCTCCGGCTCAGGTAAGAGCAGCCTGGTGGTGGACATCCTGTACCGGGCCCTTGCCCAGCGGCTGTGTGGGGCCAAGGCTCGTCCGGGAGCCCACGACGGCATCGAGGGGATCGAGCTCATTGACAAAGTGGTGAACGTGGACCAATCGCCCATCGGGCGCACCCCGCGCTCCAACCCGGTGACGTACACAGGCATCTTCACCCCCATACGACAGCTGTTCGCCTCCCTGCCCGAGGCCAAGGCTCGCGGCTACAGGCCCGGGCGCTTCTCATTCAATGTCAAGGGCGGCCGCTGCGAGGCCTGCCAGGGCGAGGGCATGGTCCGCATCGAGATGCAGTTTCTGCCCGATGTGTACGTCACCTGCGATACCTGTGGCGGCAGCCGCTACAACCGCGACGCCCTCGAGGTGCGCTACCGCGGATGCAGCATCGCCGATGTGCTCGATCTGACGGTGGACGAGGCCACTGACTTCTTCGCCAACGTCCCTCGGATCCGCAACCGGCTCAAGATGCTCTCCGATGTGGGCCTGGGTTACCTGAAGCTGGGCCAGCCTGCCACCACCCTCTCCGGCGGTGAAGCCCAGCGGGTGAAGCTGGCCAAGGAGCTCTCCCGTCGCGACACCGGCCGGAGCCTCTACATCCTGGACGAGCCGACGACCGGCCTACACTTCTCAGACGTAGCCCGGCTGCTCCAGGTCCTCGGGCGACTGGTGGATCAGGGCAACACCGTGGTGGTGATCGAGCACAATCTCGACGTCATCCGCGCCGCCGACTGGGTCCTTGACCTGGGGCCAGAGGGCGGCGAGGAGGGTGGGTACCTGGTGGCGGAGGGCACTCCGGAGCAAGTGGCGCTCACGGCCGGTTCCCATACCGGCGCCTATCTCCGCCGGCGGCTGGGCCTGTCCAATGTGACCGATGGGGGCTAGGCAGTGACAGACCGCTACGACGTGGTGATCGTCGGAGCCGGGCCCGCAGGCATCTTCGCCGCCCTGTCGCTGAGTCAAAACTCCCGACTCCGATTGCTTCTGGTGGACGCCGGGCCCGATCTCGAGAGCCGCTCCTGTCCCGCGCGTCAGAGAGGCCTCTCCTGCGTGCACTGCAGCCCTTGCCGGTTGACCTCTGGTTGGGGCGGTTCGGGCGCCTTCAGCGACGGGAAGCTCACCCTGTCGCCCGAGGTGGGCGGCCGCTTGGGCGAGGTTGTGGGGCAGGCCGAAGCTGTGCAGCTCATCAGAACGGTGGACGACACGTTCCGGCAGTTCGGCGACACCGGACCGGTCTACGGCGAGATCTCCGATCAGATCGAGGCCTGGCAGAAACGGGCTGCAGTAGCCGGCCTGCGACTGGTAACCTCCCCGGTCCGTCACATCGGCACCGAGCGCACCGCCGAGATACTTAAGGGGATGCGCGCTGCCTTGGCGGAACGCGGCGTGCACATACGCACCGGCTGCGCCGTAGAGACGATCTTGGCGGAGGATGGCAGGGTCACGGGGGTTGTCCTCGCTGACGGAGCGGTCATCCATGCCACCGCGGTCCTCGTGGCTCCCGGCCGCGTCGGCGCCGACTGGCTGCGCCGCCAGGCCGAGCGGCTTGGCCTCCGGCTCGACCGCAACGCCGTTGACCTGGGGGTACGGGTGGAGCTGCCGGCCGCGGTGCTCGAGCCCCTCACCAGCATCATGTACGAGCCCAAGCTCCTCTACTACTCCCGCCGGTTCGACGACAGGGTACGCACGTTCTGCGTCTGCCCCTACGGCGAGGTGGTAACCGAGCGCGCTGCCGGAGTCACCACGGTGAACGGCCACAGCTACGCCGGCCGCCGCACCGACAACACGAACTTCGCCGTACTGGTGAGCAAGTCGTTCACCGAGCCCTTCGACGACCCACTGGCGTACGGCCAGTCGGTGGCACGGCTGGCCAACCTTCTGGGCGATGGCGTGCTGGTCCAGCGCCTGGGAGATCTGGAAATGGGGCGCCGGTCCACTCCGGAGCGGATGGACCGGGGCATCGTCCGGCCCACCCTGCGCGAGGCAACCCCCGGAGACCTGGGGTTGGTGTTTCCTTACCGGCACCTGGTGAACATCCTCGAGTTCCTCCATGCCCTGGACGAGATAGTCCCGGGAGTCTGTTCGCGGCACACCCTTCTTTACGGAGTGGAGGTCAAGTTCTACTCCTCGCGGGTGAAGCTGGACGAGCACCTGGAGACTGAAGTCAGCAACCTGTTCGCCGCCGGGGACGGGGCAGGGGTCACCCGGGGGCTGGTTCAGGCTGCCGCCTCCGGCCTCCTGGCGGCACAAGAGATTGCTCGCCGGCTGGGCTAGCCAGGGGCTGAAGCATGGAAGACAGGACCTACTTCATCTGGACCATCGGCTGTCAGATGAACGTGGGCGACTCTCGCCGGCTGGCGGAACTGCTAGCGACCCGGGGCTACCGGGAGGCAGAGGACGTCGAGAGCGCCGACCTTATCGTGCTCAACACTTGCGTGGTGCGCCAGAGCGCCGAGGATCGTGTCCTCGGTCGGCTCGCTTCCCTCAAGCCGCTGAAGGACCGCCGACCGGAGGTGACTCTGGCAGTGATGGGGTGTCTGGTGGGAGTGGACGGTCGGGACAACGATCTGGCCACTAGGTTTCCTTACGTTGACCTGTGGCTGCCCCCGTCGTCGCACGAGCAACTGGCCGAGTTAGTGTCAGAGCGGCCGGGCCGCGCTCCCACGCCGTCCCCGTCTTCGGTCTCCCGTTACGTAACCATCATGCAAGGCTGTGATAACTTCTGCTCCTACTGCATCGTCCCCTACCGCCGCGGGCGCGAGCGCAGCCGGCCTGTGGGCGAGATTGTGGCTGAGGTGGAGGAGCTGGCCTCCAGGGGCGCCAGGGAGGTCACCCTCCTGGGCCAGAACGTGGATTCCTACGGCCGCGACCTGCCCGGGCAGCCTTCCCTCGCTCATCTCCTGCACCAGGTTCATCCGGTGGATGGCATCGTTCGGCTGCGCTTCCTCACCAACCACCCCAAGGACATGTCGCAAGAGCTGATCGAAACGGTAGCCGAGCTCCCCAAGGTCTGCGAGCACCTCGAGCTTCCCCTGCAGTCGGGCAGCGACGAGATCCTGAAGCGGATGAACCGGCACTACACCCGGGAGCAGTACCTGGAGCTGGTGCAGCGCATCAAGGTCACCATACCGGGCGTCGCCCTGGCCACCGACGTGATCGTTGGCTTCCCGGGGGAGACCAGGGCCCAGTTCCAAGAGACGTACGACCTCCTGGAGGAGGTGGGGTTCTCCGCCATCCACGTGGCCTGCTACTCCCCTCGAGCCGGCACCGCCGCCGCCCGCCTGGAAGACGACGTGCCCCCCGAGGAGAAAGAGGAACGCCGGCGGCAGGTGGAGCAGCTCCTGGAGCGCCAGGCAGGCGAGCAGAACCGGGCCCTCCTGGGCCAGACGGTCGAGGTGCTGGTGGAGGAGCGGGTGCGGGGCAAGTGGCGGGGCCGCACTCGCACCAACAAGCTCGTCTTCCTGGACAGCCCCGAGGACCTGCGAGGCGCTTTGGTGGACGCGGTGATCACCTGGACCGGGCCCTGGTCCATGCAGGGCCGTCTCCGCTACAGCGTCCAGGCCGGGGGTTGAAAGCAGTGGGCTGGGGAAGCCGGCTACTTCGCCTTGCCCGGTCTCGGGCGGCCGATCCCGTCGTGCTGCAACATTGGTTGGACGGGATCCTGCAGCACGAGAGTGAGGGTACAGCGGCGAGGAACCCACTGCATTCGGGCATGCCTCCGCGGGAGGGCCTGATACCACGGGACGTAGAGGAGTTGGGGGATGAACTGGCGGCGTATCATGCCATCTTCGCCCCCTTGTTCTTTCGTCGGGAACGGCGGCATTGGCCCCTGAAGTACCGTCAGGGGCAGATGCCGCCTCTGGAGCGCAAGTCCATCTAGCCCATGGCCCTGAGGGGCGGCAACGTGCAGGCCATGTAGCACTGCGTCAGTGAGGAGGCCCAGGAGGACGAGCCCATTCCCCAAGCCCACAGGCGGCTGGCGGCCGAGACCTTGGGCGATGTGGAGACGGGGGGTCCACATCGTCGATGGCTGTGACTCTGCCAAGCAGGGCAAGGAATCGGCGGGAGTGGACCCCAGTACTGCGGTGCGCTGGGCAAGGTGGCCCGCTGCCAGGCCAGTGTGGTGGCCCGCTACGCCAGTAAGCACGGCTACGCCCTAGTGGATCGAAGGCTGTGCCTGGCCCAGAAGTAGCTATCCCAGGGGCATATCCAGCATTAGCAGAGGTGCAGCGTTCCGCTAGGGCCTCACGATGTGAAGGAGCTCAAGCGCCGCAGCGCCGTGGTGAGCATCTTCCCTAACAGGCAATCTGTCATCCGACTCTTGGGGGCCTTACTGGCACAGCAAAACGACGAGTGGCTGGTGGGGCGTCGCTACTTCAGTGAGGCGTCCATGAAGAAGATCGGACAGCCAGCCGCGAAGCCCGATCCGGCTCTGGTGGCGGCCTAGAAATGCACCCAACCAAGCCCGAAGGCACCGGCTCTCTTCCACCACTTGACGGGACACAGCCCAGCTCAGGCGGCGACCGCACACGTCGCGATGAGGGCCGAAGGTCGGCTGGAGCATTGGCGTGGTGTACGATGGCATTCGTTCGCGTTCACTGCTATCATATGAGCAGAGGGACCTCATGTCTAAGGAGTCTCTGACGCGCAGCGAAGTGCATCAGGCGCTGTGCCACATCAACGACAACGTGGGCCTGTCTCGGACTCCGCTGCTATCTCGCTTTCCGGAACTGGCGGGCATCTCACGGGTCGATCTTCGGGCTGAGGCCTTGCGGTCGGAGTTGCTTCAGGCCATCGAGGTGCTGAGGCCTCCCAGACGTTTGCCCTTCGGCTCTGCCGAATCGCGCTCATACGATGTCCTCAGTCTGCGCTACGTCGGCAGTCTGACAATCGACGAGGTCTGTGAGGAGCTCTCCCTCAGCCGTCGCCAAGTCCATCGGGACCTGGCGCAAGCCGAGGAGAAGCTCACACAGATACTTGAGAGTCGCAGGCACTGCGCGGCAGCCGAGGGTGGGACTCGAGCAGCGGGCGTCGACACTGAACTTCAGCATGTAGCTGCGGAGCCAAGTCTGGTGGATTTGATGGTCGCAGTGGAGGAGTCTATCTCCCTTCTCCAACCCCTGCTGCGGAGCTTGAGCGCAGAGATCGAGTTTCGTGCTCCAGCCCGACCACCTGGACCTGTAACGGCAGATGCCGCGCTTCTTCGACAGGTTCTGGTGCAGGCGCTGGCTTTCGCCGCTCAGGCGTCCGCTGACTCTCGGGTGCGGATGACGCTCTGGCCTGAGGCCGAGGGGACGTCCGTTGAGGTGATATTCCGAATCGGGCCTACGGCGCCGGCGATCGCTCGGCTAGAGGACCTCAAGAGCATCGCTGAGGCGGGGGCGCTGGGATGCGAGTTCCGATTGAGCCCCGACGGAGACTCACTCATTGCCCTGCGGTTGCACCAGGCCAGTCCAGCATCGGTGCTGGTGGTGGAAGACAACGCGGGGGCGGTGGAACTATACCGCCGGTACCTATCAGGGCCCGAATGGGAGGTACACCACGTTAGCGACCCCCGGCGGGCCTACGATGTGGCTCGAAGTCTGCGCCCCGACGTGATCGTGCTGGACGTGATGTTACCCAAGATGGATGGATGGACGGTGCTAGGGCTGCTACGCAAAGCCCGTGAGACGGCAGACATCCCGATAGTGATCTGTTCAGTGGTGAACGAACAGGAACTCGGTCTGGCTTTAGGTGCTGCTGCCTATCTCACGAAGCCGGTGTCGCGGCCTCGGTTTGTGGCTGCGCTTCGCAGGGCTCTGGTGGGTGGTACCTCTCGCCTCTAGCCAGGCACAGAGCGTGCTCTATCAACCCCACCAGCTCTCCTGCTCCAAAGACCTGCGGCTTGGCAAGGCGGAAATCGCCGCCTCTCATGGCCAACTCGTCTTCGCCGGGAGTCGCTGCGGTCACCGCCACCAAGGGCACAGCCTGCAGCTCCGGGTCGTTCCGGATGTCTTGAGCCAGGTCGAAGCCGTTTTTGCCCGGCATGATGAGGTCGGTGAGCACTACATCAGGCCGGTCCCGATGGGCCTTCCGCAGGGCCTCCTGGGCCCCGTAGGCTGGGGTGAACCCCATGCTGGGCATGGTGGTCTGGAGCATACGCCCTATCATCTGAACGAAGCCCCGGTCGTCGTCGACGACCATTACCCGATGTGGGCCCCCAGAAGGCAAGACACGGCGGAGCACGCCCTCCAGCGCCTCCGGCGAGACAGGTTTGTAGATGACGGCGGCGAACTGGCCGGCATCATCTAGCCATCGCTGGCTTGGCAGGGTGCATGATATCACTGGGAGCCCGCCCAGCGCCTTCGGATCGCGCAGTGCTAGCTGGTCTTCGCCTGCCAGGCTGGACGTGTCCACAATGAGCGCGATAGGCTCAGTGCCGTACTGCGCTTCGGTCAGGTCGTCTAGCCTCTCCACTGCTACGAACTGGAATCCTTCTATCCGGCGCCGCAGGTAGGCGGCCCCTAGTCCGTCGGCGCTCAGCACTGCCACCACCGGCTCGATCCTTTCCCTGGGCAGGGGCAATGCTCTTCCTGGGGACGTGGTGGTGACCGTCTTCTGTGCGAGCGGCAAGGAGAAGCGGAAGGTAGACCCCTGGCCAAGCTCGCTCTCGACCCATATGCGTCCACCATGAAGCTGAACGAATCGCTTGGCGATGGCCAGTCCCAGACCTCTACCGCCCTCGCCGTTGCCTCTCGGCCGCGCGATCTGATGGAACTCGTTGAAGATGGTGGCTAGCTCATCTTGCGGTATGCCGGGCCCGGTATCTGATACTGACACCACCGTCTCGCTCTCGTCCGATGACACGGCCACGCACACGGATCCATGCTCGGTGTAGCGGATGGCGTTGTTGAGGAGGTTGTAGACCACCTGGCCTATGCGAACCGGGTCTATCAGGAGGGGGGCCAGCCCTTCGGGGCACTGAACCGTCAGCGAAAGGCCCTTGGCCCTCGCCGTAGTGCGAAGCGTCTCCACCACGTTGTCTATCACCTGTCCGAGGTGGGTCGGCTCCCGATGAACGGGCATGGCGAGGGCATCCACCCGAGCGAGATCCACGATATCATCTACGAACTGGGAGAGGTAGCTGGCGTTACGTTGGATCTCGGCCAGGTCGTGGCGGAGCATGTCGTTCCAGTTGGCGTAGCCATACAGGCTCGGGTTGAGGTATACGAGCTCGCTGAAGCCCATGATAATGTTGAGCGGGGTGCGAAGCTCGTGGCTCAAGTTGGTAGCAAAGCGGTGGCGGAGGTCGCGCAGCTGGTCTGCCTCTTGTCGGGCCAAGATGAGTTGGCGATTGGTAGACTCCAGGAGACGGTAGGAGGCGTCCAGGTCCTTGATGGTGCGGTTCAGCCGCCCGCGCTCCTCTTGCAGTTGGCTCAGCAGGCTTGTCACCTGAAGGCTGTTGCTCCAACTCCAATGAACAAGGTGATCCCAAGGTCTCAGCCCTACGGACATCAGGGCGCCTGCAGACAGAACAAGAGGCAGCTGTATGGGCCAGTCGGCGGCCGCAGGCAGCAGGACTACGGCAGTCGCAACCAGTCCGCTGTACCCCAGGCCACCCCAGGGACCAAACAGCAGCGCCGCCGCGATGCTCGGCAGTGCCAGCCAAGTCAGCAGAGCCGGGGACCCGTCCAGGTGGGCGGCTAGAGCGACCACTCCAGTGGCCCCTGCCAGAAGCAGAAGCTCAGCGCAGGTTGCATTCCTGAGCGACATTCTGTAGCAGGCGATGACCAAGACCGTGCCTGCGAGGGTGGCAGCCAGGAGTGCCGTGTCCGCCGGCTGCTGTGATAGCCGATACCATCCCACAAACGCGGCCAGCCCCCCGAGGCCGAGAACGTGCCTGAGTACCGGCAGGGCCAACTCCTCTCGCATGAGCCGGGCAGGCCTCCGTACAACGGCCTGATCGCCCTGCGGGCTAGATATCACCATATCGCCTCCTGCGGCCAAACATGGCAGTCAGAAGACACATAGACGGCAGATGGGCGGCACGCCGGGTATGGCAAGCGACCCATGAGAGCCGTAGTATACTCCATGGTGGAAGTCATCTCTAGTCGGCGCATCCTATCATCTAAAATCCTACCGAGCGGGTATCGTTCCCTCAATTGATAATCCTACTGGGGGGAGCGATGTCTGCGAGGGAGAAGATGAGTCGGCAGTCCCGTGAGGAGTATCTCAAGGTGATGCAAGATCGCTATCGCCAGGCCAGCCGCAAGGAACGTTCCCTGCTCCTAGACGAGATGGAGCAGGTGACGGGCAGGCATCGCAAGCACCTCATCGAGCTCATGGGGCGCCCTGACCTGGGCCGCAGGGCTCGGACTAGAGAGCGAGGAGTTACCTACGGCCCCGAGGTCAAGTACGCCCTGAGCGTCATCGCCGAGAGCCTGGACTACATCTGCGCCGAGAGGCTCAAAGACAACCTGGGCTGGATGGCCGAGCACCTGGCCAGCTACGGGCATCTTCAGTTGACCGACAGCCTGGCCCAGCAGCTGGAAAGGATCAGCGTCTGCACCATCCGCCGCCTGCTGGCCGGGATGGAAAAGGACGAGTACTACCTTCCCCGCCCCAGACCCAGGCGACCCCAACCCCTCACCCAGGCCATACCCATGAAGCGGTTGGCCTGGAACGAGACCGAGCCCGGCCACCTGGAGGTGGACTTGGTCCTTCACTGTGGCTCGGACCCATCGGGTGAGTTCGCCCACAGCCTCCACCTGGTGGACGCCGCCACCGGTTGGAGCGAGATCGCCGCCATCCTGGGCCGCAGCCAACTGGTGGTGGCCGATGGCTTCCAGCGCCTGCTGACCCGCCTTCCCTTCCCCGTGGTGGAACTGCACCCGGACAATGGAGGTGAGTTCTTCAACGACCACCTCCTGCGCTTGTTTGCCCACTGGGTGCCCCAGCTACAATGGTCCCGCAGCCGGCCCTACCAGAAAAACGACAACCGCTTCGTGGAGCAGAAGAACTCCTCCCTGGTACGGGCCTACCTGGGCTACCAGCGCCTGGACACGGTGGAGCAAGTGAGGGCCATGAACCGCCTCTATGAGATGCTCAGCCTCTACTACAACCTCTTCCAGCCGGTGCTGCGCCTGCACCAAAAGGAACTAGTCCCTCTGCCGGATGGCACCTACCGCACTCGACGTCGCTACGGCCCCGCTTGCACCCCCTTCGAGCGCTTGCGCCAGCTCAAAGGCATTGCCCCGGAAAAGGAGGAGCAGCTACTGCGCCTACGCCAGGACACCGACCCCCGAATGCTGCGCTCCCAGATCCATGAACTGGCCGCCGCTATCCTGCGCCTGCCCGGCGCCGCCAAGTCCGCCAAGGCCCAAAACGTGTATCTGACCCTATACGCCAACGACACCGAGCCGCCTCTCCCAGTAGGATTATCATCTGATAGAATGACCCCCGCCCGGTAGGATTATCATTTGATTGGACACGGCGTCAGAAGGCGGTGTTTGAGGCCGCCGTAGGGCTATGCAGCGGTGAGACCGGCTCAGAGCGGGGTGTTCCCGCTTGCCCCGCTACTGGCGAAGATCGGAGGGGCGCGGCCTGAGGGTGACCGTGAACTGCTGCTCCCGACCGTCTCGAAGTACGGTCAGCTCCACCTGCTGGCGCGGCTCGCTAGAGGCAATCAGAACCAGGAGCTGACTGGAATCCACGACGCGCTGGCCATTGAAGGCCACCACCACGTCCCCGCCTACCGGGACGCGAGTGCCATCTATCACTCGCTCGCCGGTTCGTCCCCGTAGGCCCGCCTCTTCAGCCGGCCCGCCCGGCACCACCGAGGCGATGTAGGCTCCTTGCTGGCTGGGCAGGCCATTCGCCTGAGCGATCAGCAAGCCCACGTCTGTGATCTCCACCCCCAGCCATGGCCACTGGAAGCTGCCGACCTCTATGAGGGCCGGCGCCACCCGGCGGACGACGTTGGATGGAATGGCGAAGCCGACCCCGACGTTGCCCCCCGTCCCGGCGGAGGCGATCTGGGCGTTGACCCCCACCACCTGGCCGTCGAGGTTGACGAGAGGGCCTCCCGAGTTGCCCGGGTTCAAGGCAGCATCGGTCTGTATGGCCTGAGGGATGTCGAAAGGAGTGGTGCCGGAAGGGATGCTGCGCTCCCGGGCACTGACGACGCCCACGGTGAAACTGCTGCCCAGCCCGAATGGGCTGCCGATGGCAGCCACCCATTGGCCTACCTGGACCTCGTCCGAATCCGCCAGCGGCAGAGGATGTACCCCTTCGGGGAGGCTGTCTACCCGTATGACGGCTAGGTCGCTGTCGGCATCGGTGCCGACGACCTCGGCTAGTGCCTCGAACCCGTCGTGGAAGACCACGATGATCCGAGAGGCGCCGGACACGACGTGATTATTGGTGACGATATGGCCCTGTTGATCCAGTATGAAACCGGAACCGGCGCCCTCACCTTGCACAAGGCCGCGCTGAACCACCACTCGTATGCTGACTACCCCTGGATTCACCTCCTCAAACAGGGAAGCCAGGAGCCCGGCCTCCTGGCCGGCCTGGGGCAGTGGGTCGAGAAGAGCCGCGGAAGGACGCTGCCCAGAGGGAGTAGCGGCCGGCAGAGTGGCGATGATCTGCTGAGTGGCTAGAGCGCTCTCTGGGACGCTTGCCGCCGTGGGGGTGCGCCGCACCGGCATGAGGAAGACAGCATATGCCAGAGCCAAGCCCACGGCCACTACGATGAGGAAGCCACATCCGAACCCGCCCGCAAGAAGCCAACGTCTGTTCACATCCGTACCTCTCGCAGCAGAATACTCGACGAAATACACTCCATGCTCATCAGCCGCACGACCGGGATCGCCGGGCGGAGCCTATCAGGCGGGGATGCGAGGCCCTCCCGGCGCTTCCCGGGCCAGCTCCGAGTGCAGCTGCAGCCAGCGGATCAGGTCGCGACGACGCAGCAGGCCCACTAGTTGGCCCTCTTGCACCACCGGTAGCTGGCGAATGTCGCGCTGAGCCAGGCGGTTGAGGGCTTCGCTGGCCTCCTCGTCCGGGCCTATGGTGACTAGCTGAGCCGCCGGGGTCATGATCTGGCGTACCAGGGTCTCGTCCCACCGGCTGCGGTCAACCTTGCGCAAGTCCTCCACGGTCACGATGCCGGTCATGCGCCCGTCATCGAACACCGGGAACGCCCGGTCGTCGGCCGCCATGACGTAGTCGTAGACCAGAGAGCTCACGGTGATGCCTTCGGTGACAGTAGGAGGGTTGGGCCGCATCATCCTGGAGACGGGGATGCCCTCCAGGATGTCGCGGATGACAACTTGCTGGTAGCTCTGGATGGCAGCGCTATTAAGAAACCAGCCGATGAAGGCGAGCCAGAGACCGCCGATGAGGCCGGTGCCGAAGATGGGCACCTGCACTCCGAAGACCATCGCCAGGCCGGTGAGGATCAGGAGCCAGGCGACGCCCTGGCCCACGCCCGCTGCCCAGCGTGTGGCCCGACGGAGGTTGTCGGTGGCAGCCCAGAATATGGAGCGCAGCACTCGGCCGCCGTCCAGAGGAAACCCAGGTATGAGGTTGAAGAGGCCCACCAGGATGTTCACCGAGCCGAGCCAGAACAGAAGCAACGTCACCGGGCTCAGTTGGCCCAGGAGTCCCAAGGGATCTCTGGTCAAGCTTGCTGCCGGATCGGCCGTGAGGTTGGCGATGAGCACCAGCACTGCGCCCAGGACGATGCTGGTCAGCGGACCGACCAGCGCCATCACGAACTCCTCCCGAGGTGAGTCGGGCTCTCGCTGGATATTGGAAACGCCGCCGAAGAGAAACAGGGTTATGTTGCGCACCGGCAACCCTTGTGCCCGGGCCACCAGGGAGTGGGCCATCTCATGGGCCAGGACGGACCCGAAGAAGAGGAGGGCCGCCACTCCCGCCACGATCCACCTGAAGAGAGGCTGCCAGTCCGGCTGAACCTGCCCGAACACCGAGGCCAGGTTCCAGGTCACCAGGAAGAAGATGAAGAGCCAGCTCCAGTCTACCCTGACGTTGATACCGAAGATCCGACCGATCCGAAAGCCACTTCCCATAACTAGGCCTCCATACGTTGGTGAAGCAGCCGGCACCGGCCGGGCGCTCATGAGGATGGGGAGCACCTCCACCCGGCGACCCAACCCGGACTCCTGGCCCGGTGGGAGCCTAGATGGTGGCGATGCCAGTCTCCATCGGGACGGAGGCCACGGCACCACACTACGGCTACCGGCTCCATCTGGCCTGTCGGCGTGCGGGGCCCCAGCGCGCTAACGCTCTGTCTTCCACCGGGTCCTGCGAGCCAGTGACGGTTGCAGCGATGATAGCAGACGGTTACCGGGGATGTAAAGCCAACATGCGGCGCGCGTCGGACGCTGGGATGGGGCGATCGCGGTGGCGTGGCGTACGGGAGTCAGGTAGAAGGCGGGGCGGAGGGGTTGACAGCTAGCAGGGGGCTGCTACAATCGCTGCGGTGCCTGGAATTGACCGGGCTGCTAGGAGTGTCGTTAGCGTGAGTTGAGGGGCGCCGGCTGGCTGCCCGCGAGGGCATCGGCGTCAAGCGGATAGGTGATTGTTGATGGTGTCGTTAGGAGCCGTGACTGCGTGGTGATGCCGTCCACCCGCCTCGGCGCGAGACGCGCCGTTCCCCTGCCCCGGCGAATGGCCTCCCCGACGTCTCGCTACGGCCATTTTGGACCCGAGACCCCGGTCAACGCTCGCCCGTGGCCGCGTGCATCCATCTTCTCGTCGGTCTTCGGTCCTTGCAGTGCAGCCATAGACCGCAGCGCCGGCTGGTGGGCTATGCCGCGGAAGAAGTCAGCGGGCTCCTGCCTTCGGCCGGCGGCGTCACGGCCGAGGCCCTCACTTCACCACCTGTCTCACCGTCGGCCATAGCGCCCGGCTGGAGGTGCTCGTGTGAAGGGAAGCAGTGTGGCTGTGGCCGGTGCCGCGACCCGCCTCAGCGGGGGGCTGGGCTGCGCCTTCGAGGTCGGAGCGGATCGTGCACGGGACGTAGATGCGCCCGGCGGAGCGCGCGCCGGGCACGAGGTACGACCAGTTGCCTGAGCGTCGGCTGGCCCGGGTGGAGTGGGCGAGGTGCCGCTGGTGATCCGCCGACTGGGGCCGACACCGGCCAGTGGAGAGGCGGGGAGCGCCGTCGTGCGGGGGCTGAAGCCGAGGGCGACAGGCGACGGCCCGAGGAGCGGGGACCGCTGGGGAAGGTTCGGGCAGCCGTGCTCGCACCGTTCAAGGAGCACAGGCGCCTCACTGCCGCTGGTGCCGCGGGGTGGCTGGCGGGATGGGTGGAATTGGCAGCGCCGGACAGGAGACTGGGCAGGCGGCTGCCGGCGCGAAGTCGGCGCCGGAGTGCGGCACACCCAAGGAGGAGGACGTGCAGCTAGATACTAAGCTCTCACGCGAAGTCAACATCGGTCATTCGGAGAGGTGGGCCTCGCTGCTGGTAGGGTCGCTTCTACTCGTGTACGGGTTCGCCCGCTCCTTCAGGGGGCTGGTGTGGCTCGTGCTCGGCGGCGCTCTCTTCTACCGCGGCCTCAGTGGCCATAGCTACCTGTACCATGCCCTGGGGCTAGATGCCGGAGGGCGCCGGGCGACCTGGGCGTGGCCTGGAGGCCCGGGCATCCGGGTAGAAGAGAGCATCGTGGTGAGACGACCGGTGGAGGAGGTCTACCGGTTCTGGCGCAACCTGGAGAACCTGCCCCGGGTCATGGGCCACGTGGTGTCGGTGACGCCCATGGGCGAGAGGCGATCGCGCTGGGTGGTGCGGGCCCCCGGACCCGTCCGGGCCACGGTGGAGTGGGAGGGCGAGATCGTCGAGGAGCGCGAGAATGAGCTCATCACGTGGCGCTCCTATCCCGGGTCGCAGGTTGACGTAGCGGGGTCGGTATTCTTCCGGCCCACTCCGGCCGGCGACGGCACCGAGATACGGGTGATGCTGGCCTACAGCCCGCCGGGCGGCGCCGTGGGCACGGCGGTGGGTCGGCTGCTCAACCCAATGACCGCGGACGAGATCCGCGCCGACCTGCGTCAGTTCCGGGACCGTCTGGAAGCGGGCGAGGTGCTGATGGGCGGGGCCACGGAAGGCGAGGGCATGTGCGCCGAGGGGTAATCGCCGGTGCCGGTGGCGACGCCCTCGGAGGGAAGCTCCTGGGAGGAATGATGACTGAAGGCAAGAGCGGAGCGAAGCGCAGAGGACCGCGAGCGCAGGCTTCCGATGGGGTAAGGTCCGACACAAGGACGACGCCGAGCCAGGCCGAAGGCGATCGTCAGACGGTGGAGGTGGGCATTTGCCTCCACGAGGCGAGGGAGGCGCAGGTGAGCGGCGCTGAGTGTGCCCCGCCTGAGAGCGAGGAAGGGCCTCAGGAATCGCAGCTGCCCAGCCAGGCTGAGGGAAGCCGGGAGACGGTGGAAGAGGACCTGAGGCAGAAGGGCGCGGCGGGCTGAACCAGGCTCAGGGCTCGGGCAGAAGTGCCGGACCGGCCCTGGCCCGGCAGCTCGGGCAGCAGCGGCAGTGTCCCTGCTACACAGGGGGACGAGCCGCCGGCATCATCAGGCGTTGGAACGCTTTGGAGGAGTAGCGTGGAAAGACGCGTATTGGGACGGACGGGAGAGTGGCTTTCAGTGGTCGGCTTCGGCGGCATCGTGGTCCGGAACGAGACCCCCGACGCGGCCTCGGCATACGTCAGGGAGGCCATCGAACGGGGCATCAACTACTTCGACGTGGCGCCATCCTACGGCAACGCGGAGGAGCGGCTGGGCCCGGCCCTGGAACCCTACCGAGATCAGGTCTTCCTGGCCTGCAAGACGGAGAAGCGGGATCGGGAGGCCGCGGCAGCCGAGCTGAGCGCATCGCTAGAGCGGCTACGGACCGATCACTTCGACCTGTACCAGTTCCACGCCGTGCGGAAGTTGGAGGAAGTGGAAGGGATTCTGGGGCCCGGGGGGGCGATGGAGGCCTTTCTGGAGGCACGCCGGAGGGGTCTGATCCGGTACATCGGCTTCTCCGCTCACTCCGAAGAGGCTGCCGTGGCCATGATGGACCAGTTCGACTTCGACAGCGTTCTCTTTCCTCTCAGCTGGGTAGCCTGGTACCGCGGGGGCTTCGGGCCCCGGGTGGTGGAGAAGGCTCAGGAGAGGGGGGTCGGCCTGCTGGCCCTCAAGGCCCTGGCCAAGCGCAAGCTGGAGGAAGGGGAGGACCGTCCCTGGGCCAAGAGCTGGTACGGCCCGGTGGAGAGCTACCAGGAGGCCCTGTGGGGCCTCCGATTCACCCTCTCTCTTCCGGTGACCGCTGCGGTAAGCCCGGGGCACGCCGAGTTGCTGTGGTGGATGGCGGATGCGGCGGAGGAGTTCGAGCCGTTGTCGGACGAAGAGCAGGCGAAGCTGGCGGAGATGGCCAAGGGCCTCACCCCCATCTTCCCCCAGGTATATGCCTAGGGGCTGGCCAGAGCAGGGGGCCCGGCCTGCAGGGAGCCCCTGCTGCCTGGTGGGCACCGCCGTGGCGCGGTCAGAGGTCCCGGTCCGGGACGTAGCCGTAGTACTGCTGCACTCGGCGTTCGTTCTCCAGGTCGGACCAGCGGGCGCGCTCGTAGCCCGGAGCCTCCCTGATCTGGGCCCGTGTGGCGCGGAAGAACACGTCAGAGCTGGACCAGCGGATGCTCTCCAGGGCGGCGACCGGGATCATGACTTCGCCACCGCGCTGCCACTCGGTGGTATCTACGATGAGGTACTGGATGGCCCAGTTCTGGTCGTCAATGAGGAAGCTGGCGACGCGGCCGATCTTGCCATCGCTGGCCTGGGCGCTGTAACCGGCGACCTCCTTGGTGCTCCGCAGAACTGGCTGCTCCTCCTCCGCCGCCGGCTCCGGTTCCGGATGCTCCCGGGCGTGTCCCAGCTCCGGCGGTTGCGCGGCCACCGGAGGCGCGGGGTACCTGGTGATCCCGCTGGCGCCGAGAGGCGCTCCCAAAGGGTAGCCGACCCAGTAAGGGAGCCAGCCGTAATGAGAGCGGAGCTCGGTCTCCTGTTCCCTGGAGATAGGGCTGTGGGTGTCTATGTCCGGAGCGTTCTCGATCTGAGCCTGAGTCAGGTTGGCGAAGAGCTTCCGCTCCTCCCACATCGGGTGGGTGATGGGCTCTACTGCTTCGGTGCCTACCAGGATCTGCCGGCCTGTGAGCCACGTTCCGGTGTCGACTACCAGGTAACGCACCGCCAGGTCGCGGTCGGTGAACAAGAAATCGGACACCCGGCCCGCATCGGCGCCGGTGATGCGAAGGGTGAACCCATAGAGGTCGTCAACGTTACGTAACATGTCTCGTATCCTCCCAAACGATTCTCACCTAACGTCGAAGGCGCCCACGTTAGCGCTCTGGCGTCGGTATACGCCGGCCAGGCCCCGCTGTCAAGGGTGGACGGGAGCGACGCGGTGAAGCTGGTGTTCCTGGGCACGAGAGGGTACATCGAGCCGCGCACGCAGCGGCATTTCCGCCACAGCACCACGCTCGTGCAGTACCGGGGTGCATCCATCGCCCTCGACTGCGGCGAGGACTGGTTGGGGCTGGTGGACGACTGGCGCGTGGAGGCCATCTTCGTCACCCACGCTCACCCTGATCACGCCTGGGGCCTGAAGAACGGGGCGCCTTGCCCGGTGTACGCCACCTCCCACTCCTGGGAAGTGATGCGCTCATTCTCGGTGATGGATGGGCGCACCGTCGAGCCGCGCCGGCCGATCGAGATAGGGCGAATCAAGGTGGAGGCGTTCCCGGTGGTGCACTCGACCCGGGCACCGGCGGTGGGCTACCGCATCGGCGCGGGGAGGGTCACGATCTTCTACGTGCCGGACGTGGTGTACATAAATGACCGCGGTGAGGCGCTGGGAGGGGCAGACCTCTACGTGGGGGACGGGGCTACCATTGTCCGGTCCATGGTGCGCAAGCCGGGAGAGGAGCTGATCGGGCACACGCCCATCCGCACTCAGCTGACCTGGTGTCAGAAGGAAGGTGTGCCGCGGGCCATCTTCACCCACTGCGGCTCGGCCATCGTGGCGGGCGACCGCCAGGCGGTGGAGGACAAGGTACGCGCTCTGGCACAGGAGCGTGGGGTCCGGGCGGAGATCGCCTTCGATGGCATGGAGGTAGTGCTGCGGTGATTCCATGGGATGGTGGCCTCGCTCTCGGCTCCAGCTGCCGCTTGAAGAGGGGTGGCCCGGCCGGCCCCTGGGGCGCTTTACAGCGGTGGAAGGGCGAGGTACAATCCCCCTCGTCGGTAGCCCGGCGTTTGGGCTACCACGTGTGAGCGGTCTTGTGTGCTTGACGTTAGCGGACGAGTTAGGAGGTTCGATGCAGTATGATGAGTTTGTGGGCAAGGTGCAGAACCGAGCCCGGCTTCCCTCTACCGGCGAGGCGGTGCGCGCCGTCCATGCCACCCTGGAGACCCTGGCACAGCGGCTTTTCGGGGGAGAGGCGGAGGATCTGGCAGCACAGCTCCCCCGAGAGATCGGCTCCTACCTGCGAGAGGCGGACAGAAGCCGCCAGGAGAGCTTCGGCCTGGACGAGTTCTACCGCCGGGTGGCGGAGCACGCCGGTCCCGGCCTCGACTATCCCGATGCCGTCTTCCGAGCTCGGGTGGTCATGTCGGTGCTGACCGAGGCCGTCTCCCCGGGGGAGATCCGCGACATGCGGGCCCAACTCCCTGCCGAGTTCAACCATCTCTTCCAGTTCGAGGACATCAGGGACCAGGCCTAGCCGCCTCCATCAGGCCCAGTCCAGGCCTCCAATGCCGTCTGCGCCACGGTCCGGCCCCAGCTGGCCGTACCTGCTTTGGGCATGGACTGGTCAGACGTGTGGCGCTGAAGTCACTCCGCAGCGGCGCGTAACGGCGCCCGGCCCAAGCCGAAGTTTGGCCTGCCCTCGGAAGGCCGGCAGGGCAGGGCTAGCACGGTGTTAGCTGGTCTATTGTAGTTAACGCAGGCGTATGAAATGGCACGTAAGCGATGGGCGCTCGTACTGGTAATCGCCCTCATGGCCGTGGCCTTGGTGGGACTGGTGGCGCAGGCACAGACGCCGACGCCGGCCCCGCAGGGCACACCTATGGCCACAGAGACGCCTGCGGCGGACACGACCCCGACTCCCATGGCCGAGGAGGCCCCTGCCGGCCCCCTGGGCTACAGCGTGGCCCCCGTGGCCACGCCAGGAGGAGACCTACCGGGCGATCCTCAGGTTCAGCTGGTGCTGGTCGCCGATGGGTTCTTCGACCCAGTGAACGTGCTCAACCCGTATGATGGGACCGGCAGGCTCTTCGTGGTGGAGCGTTCAGGCACTGTCAGGATCGTGCAGGATGGCCAGATCCTGGAGCAACCCTTCCTGGACCTCACCAGCAGCACCCTGAGCGCCTTCCTCGAGCAGGGAATGTACGACATCGAGTTCCACCCCGACTTTGCCAACAACGGTCTGTTCTATGTGCACTTCGCTGGGCTCCTCAGGAACGGCGACGGAATGATAGTGGAGTTCCGTGTCTCCGATGCTGACCCAGACGTGGCCAACATGAGCAGCGCCCGGGTGATCATGCAGATAGAGCAGCCCTGGGCCAACCACAACGGTGGCGAGCTGGCCTTCGGGCCGGACGGCTACCTCTACATCGGCAGCGGCGACGGCGGTTGGGCAGGCGACCCCTTCGAGGCCGGGCAGGACCTGAGCACTCTCTTGGGCAAGATCCTGCGCATAGACGTCAACCTCGAGGGTGGGTATCGCACCTACGACACCCCGGAGGAGAACCCCTTTGCGGATCAGATCCGACTGGTGGAGCTGTTTGGCATCCCGGAGAGGGTCTTCGCCGACATACGCACCGAGGCCAAGCCGGAGATCTGGGCCTACGGGCTGCGCAACTCCTGGAAGTCTCACTTCGACTCTGAGACCGGTGACCTCTATCACCCCGATGTAGGCCAGAATCACTGGGAGGAGATCAACTTCCAGCCGGCCGACAGCCCGAGTAGGGAGAACTACGGATGGGACTTCCTGATGGGCTCATACTGCTATCCCATCGAGGCCGAGTCTTGTCCCGCAGTGGGTGTGCTGCCCGTGGCCCAGTACAGCCACGATCTGGGCTGTGCGGTGATGGGTCTGGGTGTGTACCGCGGTGGTCAGATCCCTGACCTTGACGGCGTGCACCTGGTGGGTGACTGGTGCTCCGGGCGCCTGTGGGGCCTGGGGCGGGATGAGACCGGCGAGTGGCAGTTCCAGGAGTTGCTGCACACCGGAGTGCAGTTCACGGGTGGCAACGCGGCGGAGGATGGCAGCATCTACATGACCACCTGCAACTGCAGCTACGGCGGCCCTGGCCCGCTGGAGAACCCACCGGGTTCGGTGTGGCAGATAGTGGGTGCCGATCAGGTCCCCGAAGGGGCCCAGACGCCACCGCTGGCCGAGACTCGGTAATGGCCGCCTCGCCATCCCTGTCCGGGGTCAAAGCGCAGGTGCCGGTTGACAGTAGACCACGCAGGAAGACTTCCCTGGTCTTGCTGCGTGGGTGGCTGGCGGGCGGCAGCGTCCCTCTCGCTCCTGAAGGACGCCGATGCAGCGCCAACTCCAACCCTGCCTGGTTGGTGGCAATGGACTCTCGGCTCCTGATGAGGGCTTTCGGCAGCGTCACTGGCTACGAGCTGGGGGTGACGGAGCCGGCGTTTCTGGTGTACGCACCGCTTACATTTCGGTGGTGAGATCGAGGTCCAGGTGAACGCGACCTGGTTGTTGCAGTAGCGGCCCGACCGATGGGTGGCGGGCACTGAGGGGGTATGTAGTGCAAGGAGACGGGAGCTCGTACATCCGCTGGTTCGAGGACTTGAGCAGCGAGGACGTGGCCTCGGTGGGAGGGAAGAACGCCTCGCTGGGCGAGATGATCCGCTCACTGGGCGAGAAGGGGGTGCGCGTGCCCGGAGGTTTCGCCACCACCGCCCAGGCTTACTGGGCCTTCATCGAGGCGAACGGCATTGCCGCCAGGCTCCGGGAGGAGCTCGCCGGCTTGGAAAGCGGGGAGCAGACCCTGCAGGAGGCCGGCCGGGCCATCCGGCGCCTGTTCTGTCAAGGACGATTTCCGGAGGCGCTGGCCGAGGGGATCCGCTCCGCCTACCGGGAGCTATCGCGCCGGTTCGGCGTCCCGGAGGTGGACGTGGCCGTGCGCAGCAGCGCCACCGCCGAGGACCTGCCCGAGGCCAGCTTCGCTGGCCAGCAGGAGACCTTCCTCAACGTGCGGGGCGAAGAGGAGTTGCTGGACTCGTGTCGGAGTTGCTTCGCCTCCCTGTTCACCGATCGCGCCATTAGCTACCGCCAGGATCGGGGCTTCGACCACCTCTCCGTGGCCCTGTCGGTGGGGGTGCAGAAGATGGTGCGTTCCGACAAGGCGGGCGCCGGCGTGATGTTCACCCTGGACACGGAGAGCGGCTTCCCGGGTGTGGTGGTGATCAACGCCGCCTGGGGGCTGGGCGAGACGGTGGTCCAGGGGAGGGTGAACCCAGACGAGTACCAGGCGTTCAAGCCCCTGCTGGAGGATCGGGCCAAGAGGCCAATCATCGAGAAGCTGATGGGGGCCAAGGAACGCAAGATGGTGTACGCCACGGGCGGGACTCAGACCACCAAGGAGATGGAGACCACGGCCGGCGAGCGCCATTCGTTCGTATTGACGGATGATGAGATCCTCCAGCTGGCCCGGTGGGGCGTGGCCATCGAGGAGCACTACGGCCGTCCCATGGACATCGAGTGGGCCAAGGATGGTGACACCAACGAGCTGTTCATCGTGCAGGCCCGCCCCGAGACCGTCCAGTCGCAGCGGGAGGCGACGTCACTCAAGACATTCACCCTGTTGGAGACGGCCGAGCCCATCCTATCCGGGCTGGCTATCGGCCAGGCCATCGCGTCGGGCAGAGTGAACGTCATCGAGAGCCCGCAGGAGATGGGCCGATTCCAGGATGATGCCATCCTGGTGACGGGCATGACCGACCCCGACTGGGTGCCCATCATGCGACGGGCGGCCGGCATCATCACCGATCATGGCGGGCGCACCTCTCACGCCGCCATCGTGAGCCGGGAGCTGGGCATACCGGCCATCGTGGGCACGGGCCGGGCCACCAAGGTGCTCAAGGACGGCCAGGAGATCACGATGTCCTGTGCCGAGGGGGACGAGGGCCACGTCTACGAGGGCCTGCTGCAGTATGAGGCCACCGAGATAGACCTGAGCCAGATCGAGGAGGTGTCCACGCCCCTAATGATGAACATCGGCAGCCCGGCTGCCTCCTTCCGCTGGTGGCGCCTCCCTACGCGGGGTGTGGGCCTGGCGCGGATGGAGTTCGTCATCAACAACGCCATCAAGGTGCATCCTATGGCCCTGGTGGAGTTCGATCGGTTGCAGGATCGGGCCGCCCGGGCCGAGATCGAGCGGTTGACCGAGGGATACCGCTCCAGGACCGAGTACTTCGTCGAGCTGCTGGCGCTGGGCATCGCCAAGATCGCCGCCTCGCAATACCCGAACCCCGTCATCGTCCGCATGAGCGACTTCAAGACCAACGAGTACGCCAATCTGATCGGTGGACGCCAGTTCGAGCCCGAAGAGGCCAACCCCATGCTCGGGTTCAGGGGCGCATCGCGGTACTACAGCGATGCCTACCGGCCGGGATTCGCCCTGGAGTGCCGGGCGGTCAAGCGGGCTCGGGAGGAGATCGGGCTGGACAACGTGGTGGTGATGATACCCTTCTGTCGCACCCCCGAAGAGGCCGACAGGGTGCTGGAGGTGATGGCGGAGAACGGCCTGCGGCGGGGAGAGAACGGGCTCCAGGTCTACGTGATGGCCGAGGTGCCTTCCAACGTCACCCTGGCGGATCGCTTCTCGGAGCGGTTCGACGGCTTCTCCATCGGCAGCAATGATCTAACTCAGTTCGTGCTGGCAGTGGACCGGGATTCGGCGGCGCTGGCCCATCTCTTCGATGAGACGCACGAGGCGGTGAAGCGCACCATCAGCGAGCTGATTCGGGCGGCGCACGCGGCCGGCCGCAAGGTCAGCATCTGCGGGGAGGCGCCCAGCAATCACCCGGAGTTTGCCGTCTTCCTGGTGGAAGAGGGCATAGACTCCATCTCTCTGGAGCCAGACAGCGTGGTCCCGGTCATGATGGCGCTGGCGGAGCGCGGCCGCAGCCGGCGTCGCGAAGCGGCACGATGATCGGCGCGGCAGAGGCAGGTTAGGGCGCAAGAGCAACTCACCGACAGGCAATGGCGGAAGGAACCGGCCCCGGCGCCGGTGGTTGCTCGCCAGTGGGGCGATGAGTCGGTCCGCGAAGCCTTTATGGGCGATCGCTAGAAACGATGTGGAGGAAAGTCATGTACAGACGTGTATCGGCAATGGTGTTGGTCCTGGTCTTGGTATCTCTGGTTCTGGCGGCCGCAGTGCCCGCCCTAGCTCAGGCGCCGACGGGTGATGTCATCCGTCACATCACCGTGGTAGGAGGTGGCACCGCCAGCGTCACCCCGGACAGGGCCACCGCCAACCTCGGGGTGGAGACATCGGCCGCCGACGTGGAGGAGGCTGTCTCCGGTAACCAGGAGATCATGGACGCCGTGCTGCAGGCGCTGCAGGAAGCCGGGGTGCCGGAAGAGAACATCCGCACCACCGAGTACAGCATCTTCTTCGACGAGGGGATACGGGGGCCGGATCAGCCACCGCAGCCGACGTATCGAGTGTTCAACACGGTTCTGGTCACCATCGAGGACCTGGACGCCATCGGTGAGGTGCTGGATGCCGGCATCGGCGCCGGGGCCAACCGCATCTACGGCGTCAGCCTATCGGTGGAGGATCCGTCGGAAGCCAGGGCTCAGGCCCGCGAGGAAGCGGTGCAGGACGCGCGGCAGAGGGCTACGGCTCTGGCCGAGTTGCAGGGCGTGAGCGTGGGGCGCGTCATCAGCCTCAGCGAAGTGGTGACCGGTGGCGCCATCCCATTCGCTGCCGAGGCAGCCGGGGCAGCGCCGGGGGCCCAGGCCGGCCCCATAGCGCCGGGGCAGCTTGAGGTCTCAGTCTCGCTCCAGGTCACGTTCGAGCTGGTGCCGGCCGAGGGCGAGGAAGCTCCGGCGGACGCCGAACCGCCGGCAGAGCCGCTTCGGTACGTGCTGGTGGTGGGCGAGGGGGTGGCCACTGCCGCTCCCGACCGGGCCAACGCCACCCTCGGGGTAGAGACTGCCGCGGCGGACATCCAGGAAGCCGTGGCCCAGAACCAAGAGACGATGGGCCAGATCATGATGGCTTTGGAGGAGGCGGGCGTCGCTTCTGAAGACATGCGCACCTCCAGCTACAGCATCTTCTTCGACGAGGGCTTCCGCGGTATGGGCATGGAGACGGAGCCGGTGTACCGGGTGTCCAACATGCTGGACGTGACCATCAGGGACCTGGACCGGGTGGCGGAGGTGCTGGACGCGGCGGTGCAGGCCGGGGCCAACCGCATCTGGGGTGTAGGCTTGACCCGCGGCGACTGGTCCGAGGGCGAAGTCGAGGCCCGCGAGGAGGCCATCGCGGACGCCCGGGCGAAGGCCGAGGACCTGGCGGACCTGGCTGGCGTCCAGATAGGCCAGATTCTGAGCATTAGCGAGGTGGTCACCGGCGCCCCCGGAGCCTTATTCGGGGTGGAGAAGGCGCTCGGGCTGGGTGGCGGGGCCGGCCCCATCGTCCCCGGCCAACTGGAATTCCGCACGAACGTACAGGTGGTCTACGCCATCGAATAGCCTCTCGAACCCGCGCCTCGCAGACCCCGGGCGACTGCGGCCCGGGGTCTGCCTGCGTCTCCGAACGCCGGCGAGAGGTCGTCCGGTGGCAAGGCCGGCAGCGGGGCGTAAAGGATTGACGAAGCGACCTGTGCCCCATAGGCTGGCAGTGACTGGCGTCAGGAACCGAAGGCGCCCACGGGTAAGGAGGGGGGGCATGTGGAAGGAGTTCAAGGCATTCATCGCTCGGGGTAACGCATTCGACTTGGCCGTAGGAATCATACTTGGCGCCGCCTTCGGTTCCATCGTGAACTCCCTAGTGAACGACATCATCATGCCGCCCATCGGGCTTCTGCTCGGCAGGGTGGACTTCTCCAACCTGTTCCTCAACCTCTCGGGGCAGCCCTACGCCAGCCTGGCAGAGGCGCAAGCGGCCGGAGCGCCGACCATCAACTACGGTGTCTTCGTCAACACCGTAATCAACTTCCTGATCGTTGCTCTCGTGATCTTCCTGCTGGTCAGGCAGGTGAACCGACTCCGGGCCACGCCGCCGGCCACTCCTACTACCAAGGAGTGTCCCTACTGCCTCACTGTGGTGCCCATCAATGCTGTCCGCTGCCCGGCCTGCACCAGTCAGTTGGAGGCGGGAGCGGTAGGAGCTGCCCGGTAGCGGAAGCGTGTGCTGATGCCCGCGGTGTCTGTCTCGCGGAGACGCACAGGTCCCCGGGAAGCGCCTCGGGCCCGACCATGAGCAGTCGGGCCCGGACGGGGCAAAGCCCATCGTTTGGCGGGCTCAGAGCTTGCCTGAGCAGAGCGAGGGGGTAGGCTCTTCGTGGGCTGCGGTCTCTCATAGCCGGCGCTCCAAGGCGGCTGCGAGCGCCAGACGACGGCACCCTGGTAGGCTGAGGTCTTCCTTCCGAGGGATCCGCGCCCCCCAGGCGGGGTGGTGCTTGGGACAGGGACGGGTGCTGCCGTGGCCCTTTCGCGCGTGGGCGCGCGGACTCCTCGGGGGCTGCGGGGCCCCGGCGGCAGCAGAGGAGGCTCAGGCGGGCTCGGCCTGCTATGGCCTCTCTGTCCCTACGGGGTGGGCGCGCGGACGGGCCCGGCTCTGCCGACCCTGAGCTCCATACGGCCGCGCGTTGACCGCGGAGGGCGGCTGTCGTATACTGAGTTGAGAGCGGGGTGTGGCGCAGACGGCTAGCGCGCAGCGTTTGGGACGCTGAAGTCGGAGGTTCGAGTCCTCTCACCCCGACCTCTGCGGCGCCGCGGTGATGGTTACCGACGGAGTTGCCGTCCGGTGCGGGCGTGGCGTACGTTCCGATGGTGGGGCAAGCCGGCCGCCCGGGTCACGCGGGAGTAGCTCAGTGGTAGAGCTCCTGCCTTCCAAGCAGGTTGTCGCGGGTTCGAGTCCCGTCTCCCGCTCACGAGGCCGGGGCTCTGCACAGAACAGAGCCCCGGTTCTTTGGTGGTTGTAGCTCTGCTGGCCAAGGCTCCAGGTGTCAGCGCCTCTGCCCGACCGATGCGTCGCGGTCCGCTCTCTGCCGCAAGAGGCGGGCGGTCTGCGGCAACTGCGCCGCCTGGCTCATGCCTTCCCGCATGATGTGGCGAGCTCCTTCCCCATCGCGCGACCCCACCATGGCCAGTAAGCCGGTCTGCAATCAGGGCCCCGCCTCCGGCGCCCCCGGAACGTCATGCGTCCTCTCCCGCATCTCTTGCAGCATGCTCGGCAAGGGCGCCAGCATCAGCTCGAAGCATTGGGTCTGTGTGGCGTGCGCCAGTAACGGATGGGAGTCGAGATGGGCCCGGTTGAGCGTAGTCCGATGCCGGTATTTGGCCAGCTCCCCTAGGAGAGCTCTGATGATGTCCAGGTCTCTTCGGTGGCCCGCCCCTCGGCACCAAGGGCACCGGTCGCCGGTCGCCCGAGGCGGCGCGCCTCGTCGGCCTCGTCAGGCGCCTGGCTGGCGCTCTGAGGCCGGCACGCCCCCGATGCACCAGTTCTCCCTGGGCACGTCCTCGAAGACCACCTGTGTGGCCTCGGCCGGAATGCCCAGGCGCTTCATGGCCTCGGTGATGTCCCGCGCTACTTGGTTCTTCTCCTCGCACGTGCGCCCTGCCCACCAGCTGACTCTGACCATCGGCATCTGCGCCCCTCCCGAAGTACTGCCCAAATTGTAGCAGGGGCTCGGCGAGGCGTCATGCCGGCACGGGATGACGCCCACTGGATCGGGCCTGCAGAAGCCCGAAGGCATCTGGTCCCTCCAGGCGAGACGCCAGTGCCTGCCTTGTTGTCCTCTCCTCAAGCTGCGATAATGGCCGGACCAGCGAAGCCGGGCCCGGCTTCGAGCACAGACATCCGTGTAGCCCAGACGGAGGAGAGTGATGGAACGAAGCTCCCTAGAGAGCCTGGCACGCTGCCACGAAGACACCGAGATCTGGTACGACTCGTCCCCCCTCATCTACCGCGCCTGGCGTGAAGGCTTCCTGGCGCGGCAGGCGGCCGGCGACGGGCCCGACCTTTCCAGCGCCCTACAGGCTCTCTACGACCCGGACCATCCTGCCGCCGGCTATCTCCGGGGCAGCACCACCAACCAACCGTTGGCCCTGCAGGCGCTCCAGGAGAGGTGGCCGGAGTTCGAGCAGTGGATCGCGGGGGCCACCCGGAGTCACCCAGAGTGGTCGCCGCAGCAGGTGGCCTGGGAGACGTTCAAGGAGGTAGCCCGACGGGGGGCGGAGATGCTCTTCCCCATCTTCGAGACGTCGGGCAAGCGCTATGGCTACATCTGCGCCCAGGTGGACCCCCGCCTCAGTCGCGATACCAATGCCATGGTGGAGCAGGCGGTGGAGCTGAACTCCATCAGCCCCAACATCATGGTCAAGATGCCGGGCACGGACGCCGGCATCAAGGGTGTGCGCCAACTGGCGGCCCGCGGCGTGCCCACTAACCTCACCCTGGCCTACACCGTCTCTCAGCTGGTGGCCCTGGCGGAGGCGGCGGACGCCGGCAAGCGAGAGGCGGAGGCTAGGGGGGTGGACCTCTCCGCCTGGCGATCTTGCGCTACCATGATGCTAGGCCGATTTGAGGATCACCCCGCCGTCAAGGAGCAGGCGGCCGCAGCCGGAGTGGAACTGAGCGAGACCGACCTGCGCTGGGCTGGAGTGGCTGTGTTCAAGAAGGCCTACCGGCTATACCGGGACCGAGGCTACAGCACCAAGATGCTCGCTGCCTCCATGCGGGTGGGGCCTAAGGAGGGGGGCAAGACTCGCATCTGGCATCTGGAGAAGTTCGCCGGTGGGAACGTAGTTCTCACCATCTTCCCCAACATCATCGAGGAGTTCCTCCTGGCCTACCGGGGCGAGGAGATCGCTCCTCACATAGACGAGCCGGTGCCCGATGAGGTGATCAAGAAGCTGCGGCGGGTCCCCTACTTCCGACAGGCCTACGATGAGGATGGACAGACGCCGGAGGAGTATGACTCCTACCCGCCCCTGGTGGCCACCGCCGACGGGTTCACCAAGGCCATGACCGACTTCGAGGCCCGTGTTGTCGCGGCGGTGGAGAAGGTCAGGGCGTAGGGGTCACGCCGGCCCGCTCAGTGGAGGCTGGGGATGAAGTACGAGGAGCTCAGGCCGCATCAGATCAACGACGTATTGCGGGAGACGCCACTGGCCTACCTTGTCTGGGGAGCGCACGAGTGGCACGGGGTGCACAATCCGGTGGGGCTGGACACGCTCAAGGCCTACCACATGACCCTGGCGCTGTGCCGGGAGACGGGCGGGGTGGTGCTGCCGCCGGTGTACTGCGGGTACCAGACCATGAAGCCGTGGGGCGGGTTCCGGCACACCTTCGAGTTCTCTCGGGACCTAGTCACCCAGTACGTGTACGAGCACCTAGAGAACCTGTACCAAGAGGGATTCAAGGCCATGGTGGTGGTGATGGGCCACTACGGGGGCAAGCATGTGGAGGCGGTGAAGGAGGGAGTAGCTCGGTTCACCGAGAAGCATCGGCTGCCCCGGGTCATGGCCATCACCGACTACGAACCGGCCGGATGGGTGGAAGTGAAGGGCGGGGACCACGCGGGGAAGAACGAGACCTCGCTGATGCTGCACTTCCGCCCGGAACTAGTGGACCTGTCCCGCTTGCCAGCAGGGCAGCTGGACTCGGCCCGCGAGGGTTGCACCGCCGATGCCAAGGAGGCCACTGCAGAGCACGGGGCCATGCTGGCGCGGCTCTTCGTGGAGCAGGCCGCACCCCGGGTGCGGGCGCTCCTTCGGGAGGCGTTGGAAGGGTGGCCGGCGGAGATAGCGACCGGCTGAGTCCCGGCGGTCTGGCCCGTCGTGGTTCTTGACTCAGCGCCTATAATCCTACTAGAAGAGTATAACATGTTGCTGAATGGGCAGCGCCATAGCTGCCTTCTTGAGGGAGGACTGTAACGTCATGCCTGCCAGGAAGATCGTTGACGGAGTATTCTCGGTCGGGGCGGTAGATTGGGACCGGCGGCTCTTCGATGCCCTGATCCCGCTCCCGGATGGAACCAGCTACAACTCGTATCTGGTGCAGGGTACCGATGCCACTGCGCTGGTGGACGCGGTTCACCCGACCATGGTCCACGTGCTCATGCGGCACCTGGATGAGGTGGGGGTCAAGCGCCTGGACTACCTAGTAACCAACCACGCCGAGCAGGATCACTCGGGGGGCATCCCGGCAGTGCTCGAGCGCTACCAGATGGCGAAGGTGGTGTGCACCCCCAAGTGCGCCGACATGCTGGAGGACCTGCTTCACCTGCATCGAGACCAGATGGTGACGGTCGAGGACGGCGAGAAGCTGTCGCTGGGCGACCGGACTCTCGAGTTCATCCACGCGCCCTGGGTGCACTGGCCGGAGACCATGCTCACCTACCTGGGCGAGCAGAGAATCCTGTTCCCCTGCGACCTGTTCGGTTCGCACCTGGCTACCTCGGAGCTGTACGGGGTGGACCGGGGGCGGGTGGAGGAGGCCGCCAAGCGCTACTATGCCGAGATCATGATGCCTTTCGCTCGCAACATCGTGCGGCACCTGGAGCGACTGGAGGGCTATGACATCGGGATTATCGGTCCCAGTCACGGGCCGCTCTATGACGACCCTGCCTTCATCATGGACTTGTACCGGGATTGGGTGAGCGCGGAGCCCAAGAACGTGGCCGTGGTGCCCTACGTGTCCATGCACGGAAGCACCAAGATGATGAGCGATCATCTGGTGTCCGAACTGACGCGGCACGGGGTCACGGTGGAACGGTTCGAGCTGACGGTGACCGACCCGGGTAAGCTGGCCATGTCGCTGGTGGATGCGGCCACCATCCTGATAGGGACGCCCACGGTGCTGGCGGGCCCTCACCCGGCCGCCGCTAGCGCTGTCACCCTGATAAATGCCCTGCGCCCGAAGGCCAGGTTCCTGGGGCTATTCGGCTCCTTCGGTTGGGGCACGCGAGTGGACCAGCAGATCGCCAACATGCTCACCACCGTCCGTGGCGAGTGGTTGGAGCCGGTGCTGGTCAAGGGGATGCCGAGGGACGATGATCTGGCGTCGCTGGCGAGGTTGGCTCAGACAGTGGCGGATAAGCACCGGGAAGCTGGTCTGCTCTGATCTCGCCCCAGTGCTGTGGTGGCCGAGGCCCCGGGTGTACGTCCGGGGCCTCATGCCGCAGCCCCACGGCACTAGGCGGAAGTAGGTGCTGCCGGGCGAACCCCGCGAGCCAGGGACCACCCGCCGAACGCTGCTACGGCGCTGAAGGCGATCACCTGGGCGAAGGGGAAGCCAGGCGGGGCCGGAGCGGCCACGATGAAGGCGTCCACGGCACAACGCTGGCCTCGCGACTCAGGGTTGCTCTGCCCGCTGGTGGTGAGGCGCAGGAGGTGCTGACCATCGCTCAGGCCACCGATCACTTGGATTTCGCCCTGCCACTGCACTTCGGGCGAGTACAGATCCAGGTATGAGTTGCCTTCCGAGTCCACGGGCAGGCCAGGGACGCGTTTGCCGTCGAGAGTGGCGTGGAGGATGCCGGAGCGACTGTCCTTGAGGGCTACCAAGGTCACCCCGTCGCCCTTGAACTTGAGGGTGAGGGTAGCGCCCGGCTCTTCGGCCACGGCGACGGCCCCGCCGCTGGCGTCCTGGAAGATAGCGTTCTGCCAGCCCCTTCCCCACTCCACCCCGGGGCTGGTCTCCTCATGATAGCCCGGGCCGGCGGTGGCCAGGGCGTTGGCGGCGTCCTTCACGGTGTAGTAGACCCGCCTGGGGGTGAAATCCACGTCCACCATGCGGAAGTAGTAGTCGGCCGCATCGGGGCTGATGTCGCCCACCTGGCGGAAGTACCAGAAGCTGAAGACCCCCGCCCAGGGCCAGCTCCGGCGAGCCATCTCGATGGCCCTCAGGACATACTCGGCCTGCTGCTCCTCGGTGACTCGGCCGTAGATGGCTCGCTCGTCGGGCATGTCGTCAGGAGGGGCGTTCCAGCCGAACTCGTTGAACCACACTGCCTTATTGGCATCGCCATAGCGCTCCATCACCTGGCGCTGGAGCAACACGCGGGAGAAGTTCAGCTTGTCCCGGCCTGGAGGGTCCTCGGGCGGCAGGTCCATGCCGAAGGCGTTGACGGAGAGGATGTCGAAGTAGGGCTTGGCGCCGGCCTGGTACATCTCCTCCAGGAACTGGATGTCGTTCATGGCCCGCCACTTGCCGGGCTCAGGATGCGGTTCTCCCAGGGTGATGGCCAGGGGCGCCGACAAGATGTAGACGTTGGGGTTGGCCTCCTTGGCTCGGCGGTAGGCTATGCGCAGGAGCTCCACGTAGCCTTGCGGGTCCACCGGGCGATTGCCCCATTCACTCCAGAGGTTGGGCTCGTTCCAGATCTGGATGTAGTCCACCCGGCCACGGTAATGATCAGCGAAGGCGTGGACGAAGTCGCCGTAGTCCTCCAGGTTATCAGGCGGGCGGCCGGGCACAGTGTTGTCCGCGCGACTCCAGTCGGGAGGACGATCCAACCGGGCGATCACGCGGATGCCATAGCGCTCGCACAGGTCCACGATGTGATCGAACTTCTCCCAGTCCAGGTCCTCGGGGGTGCGGGCCTTTCCGTCCCTCTCGATCTCGGCCCAGGAGAACTGGATCTTGGCCCAACGTATGCCGGCCTCGGCGGCCATACTTAGGGTGCGCTCCCGTTTCCAGTCCTCCACCTCGCGAGGAAGGAAGAAGTTGGCGCCGTAGGGGCTGACATCCGTGTTGGGGATGCTGCGCTTGGGCGCGATGGCGGGCTGCCTCTCGGCGCCAAGCCAGGGAAGCAGCGCCAGGACGAGCCCGATCAGCGCGGCGCCGATCAGGCCGGCGTACAGATAGGCTGGGCGGCTGAGGACCGCGGGCCCGTTCTCACTCGCCATGCCGGGACCTCCCACTGATGGGGGATTCTAGCCGCTGGGGGCTGCCAGGCAAGAAGGCATGGCGGTGCCGTTGATGCCGTGGCCGGAGATACCGCGCTCTATGCAGCACGACGCTACGGGGCCGCCCTCTCCCCCACGTGGGGTCCCCGCACCACGGGGGCGATTGTCCCTGGTCTCGCCACCACCCTATAATGACCATATGAATGTGATTGCCACCCACGAGAATACCGATTTCGATGGCTTCTCGGCGCTCGTGGCGGCCTCCAAGCTGTTTCCTTCCGCTCTCGCGCTGCTACCGCACCAGATGAACCGCAACGTCCGCGGATTCCACGCCCTTTACCAGGACAGGCTGCTGCTGCACCGCCCAAACGACCTGCCTCGTGAGCACGTGGACACACTCATCCTGGTGGACACCCAGACGCCCCCGCAGCTCCGGGGGGTAGACGGGCAGACGTCCCTGGTCATCGTGGATCACCATAGTATGGACCAGCGCCTGGCCAACGCAACGTACGAGCTGGACACGACGGGCTCCACGACCACCATGCTAGTGGAGCGTCTGCTAGAGAGCGGGATCGGCATTGATCCTCTGGAAGCTACCCTCTTCGTCCTGGGGATATACGAAGACACCGGGGGCCTGACCTACAGCGGCACCACTCCGCGCGATCTGCTGGCGGCGGCCCGCCTGATGGAATTGGGGGCGAACCTCGAGATTGTAAGGGAGTTTCTCAGCTATCCCTTGACCGACGAACAGCGGCAACTCTACCACCGGCTGGCCCAGAGTCTGACTACGTTCCTGGTAGAGGGAGTGACGGTAGCGGTAGCTGCGGCCGAATCAGAGGTCTACGTGGAAGAGGTCAGCGTCCTGGCCCACCGACTGATGGACCTGTACGAGCCTCAGGCGCTGTTCCTCCTGGCCAAGATGGACGACCACATCCAGATGGTGGCCCGGAGCGAGAAGGGGACAATAGACGTGGGCCGCGTCGCCCGGCACTTCGGCGGGGGCGGGCACGCCCGGGCTTCGGCGGCGCTGGTGCGGGAACGCAGCCTGAATGAGGTCAAGCGGGAGCTACGGGCGTACCTACCGGTGGCGGTGGAGCCCACCACCACCGTCCGGCAGATCATGTCCTACGGCGTGCATGTCCTCGCTCCCGATACACGGGTGGCCGAGGCGGCTGCTCTCATGCAGCGCTACGGCCACGAGGGTTTCCCGGTGGTTGAGGGCGGCAAGCCGGTAGGGATCATCACTCGCCGAGAGATAGACCGAGCTCTGCACCATGGTCTGGATCGAGCTCCGGTGCGGGTGTATATGCGGGCTCAGGGTGTCAGCGTGGACCCGGAGACGGGAGTGCGCGAGCTACAGCGGCTGATGACCGAGCACGACATCGGACAGGTGCCGGTGGTAGAGGATGGCCGGGTGATTGGCATCGTAACCCGTACGGACCTCATCAAGCTGTGGGCAGCGGAAGGCGAGGGGGCCTCCAAGCCCCCTCGGGTAGTGGAACGGCTGGAGAGCGCCCTGCCGGCTCCTCTGTGGCGGGTGCTGCGTATCGCCGCCGATGTGGCCGACGATATGGGCTACAACCTCTACGCCGTGGGCGGTTTCGTCCGCGACCTGCTCCTGGGGTTCCCGAACCTGGACTTGGATCTGGTGGTGGAAGGGGATGCCATAGCTCTGGCCCAGCAGCTGGCTAAGCGCCTGGGGGGCGAGGTCAAGAGCCACCGGCGCTTCGGCACAGCCAAGTGGGTACTGGAGAGAGAAACGATGGCGGGTCAGGAGTGGGCCGACCTGCCCGAGCACGTGGACTTCGCCACTGCGCGCACCGAGTTCTACGAGCGGCCCAGCGCCCTGCCCATCGTGGAACGGAGCTCCATCAAGCAGGATTTGCACCGGCGGGACTTCACTATCAACACCCTCGCCATCACTCTGAACCCGGGTAGGTTGGGGGAGGTCCTCGACTTCTTCGGCGGCTTGAGAGACCTGGACCAAGGAGTGGTCCGGGTGCTGCACAGCCTTTCGTTTGTGGAAGACCCCACCCGGATGCTCCGGGCAGTGCGTCTGGAGGCGCGCCTGGGCTTTCAGATCGAAGAGCGCACTGCCGAGCTGATCCGTGACGCGGCGGAGCTTCTGGAGCGCACGTCGGGGGAGCGAGTTGCCGGGGAGCTGATGCTCATCCTGCAGGAGGAGGCTCCTGAGCGCGCCCTGGCTCGTCTGCAGGAGTTCGGGCTGCTGGAGCGCGTGGCCGAGGGGCTCCGCTTCACGCCTCAGCTGCACACTGCCATGGAGGCAGCCAGGATGTCGGCGCCGCGCTTCGAGGTGAAGACGGCTGACCTGCCGCAGACGTACCTGTGTTTGCTGGTGTGGGACTCATCCCGAGAGGAGATTCAGAGCCTGGTGACGCGCCTCCGATTATCCCGTGCGGTCGCCCGGCTGGTAAGTCAAGTGCCGGCCCTGAGAGAGGTGGTGGAGAGGCTGGGAACGGCGGCTCTGACGCCCAGTCAGGTGTACCGCTGGCTCGAGCCATATGCTGCCCCCGGCCTCCTGGCTGCCTATGCCGTATCCTGCGACGAGCGCGCCCGCGAGCGGCTGTTGCGCTACCAGACCGAGTGGCGACGGGTGCGCCCGCAGATCACCGGCAGAGACCTGCGAGGATGGGGGCTGAAGCCTGGGCCCATTTACCGCGAGGTACTGGAGGCGCTGCGGGAAGCGGTGCTGGATGGCGTGGTGGCCGGCCGGCAAGAGGAGGAGCGACTAGTGCGGAAGTGGCTGGCTGAACCGTCGCGGTTGGCCGAGGTGCGTGAGGGAGCAGAGCGGTGAGGATCTCGGTGGGCCCGCTGTCGTGGGAGCGCCAGTCCGGCAGGCCGTACTTCGTGCAGGGCCATCAGATAGAGCCGGTGGCCTGGGTGCTGCGCGGAGGCAAGGCCAAGGTGGCTGTGCCGCTCCACGGCCCGGTCCTGGGCCGCGTGTGGGCCTGGGTCCACGTTCGCCCCACCAGGATACAGGTCACCGACCCACTCGGCCGGCGCTACAGCATCGCCGTGGCCCCCCGGCGCCGCTGGGGTGGAGTAGGGCTGCTGGCGTTGCTTGTGCTCGCGCTGTGGCTGTGGAGGCGGTACAGGAGGCCTGCCCGTTCCGGCACGTGAGGGGAGGAGGGAGGCGATGGTAGAGGGCCTGTTTCAGTGGTTGGATGCATTCAAGAACTCCAACATGGTGCGGGCCGCCTTCGGTGAACCCTATGAGGCTGCCGGTAGGACGGTGATCCCCGTAGCGCGGGTGAGCTACGCCTTGCGGGCCGAGGGCGAGTTCGAGGGGGAGGGGCCGGAGGCGGGGGTGAAGCTGGCGGGCGGCGGCCTAGGCCAGCCCCAGTCGCGCTGCTACGTCCGGCCCATCGCCCTGGTTAGCGTGGGTAGCGACGGGGTGCGGGTGAGCGAGATCACCGACCGCTCCTCCCTCGCCCTATTGGGAGCGGGGCTGCTGGCTTTGGCCTCGGCGCTGGTGTGGCGCTTCGCCCGAGGACGGGGCGGTTGACGGGGGGCCGATCCATTCGGCGCAACGTAGGGAAATGGTGAGGATTCCGCTGGTTCTGGCCTTTCTGGCCGCGATCTCGGTGGAAGTAGGCCTACCGGCGGTGGCCAGTCTCTGGGCGGTGGGGAGCCTCAGAGTGGGTTGGCGGGTCTTCGGCTATGGGGTGCTGACCTTTGCCGTGGTGGGGTTAGTCCTTCTGACGCCGCTCACCGACTGGGCCACTCGTGGGCCTGTCGCCTCCTCCTGGGGGCAGGCCCACGCGGGGCGCCTGGGCGCGGTCGTGGCGCTGGCCCTCGCCACCGCGGTGACCGAGCAGATCGGCCGCTACCTGGGGTTCCGGTTGCTGTTCCGGGACCTGCGGCGCACGTGGCGGCGGGCGGTGGTCTTCGGCCTGGGGTATGGCAGCCTGCAGTCTGTGTATCTGGTGGGGCTGCCGGCGGCCATGGCCCTGGTGAACGTCATCGTGTTGCCTCAGGTCAACCCGTCCAGCGTGGCCCAGACAGTCGGGGAGCTGATGGCGCTCCGAGCGGCCAAGGAGCACGTGGCCACCATGGCCGTCTGGCTACCGCTGGTGGACGGTGCTGAGAGCGCCCTGACCCTGGTGCTGCAGGTAGGCCTCTCGGTTCTGGTGGTGCAGGCGTTCCTGCGGTCGTCGCGAGCCTGGGTCCTGTACGCGATGGGGTTGCACCTGGCCGGGCAGCTGGGGGTTCTGCTGGGGGATGCCTACTCCCGGCCTCTACTGGGGGTGCTGGTGCTGCTGCCGGTGGCGGTCGGGGCGGCCTACTGGGCGTTGAGACTGAGGCCCGTTCCCCTGCCGAGCACGGCCTCGTAGACACGCACCGTCTCTCGGGCGATGGCGGCCTGGGTGTAGTGCTCCAGCACCCGCTGGCGGCCGGCTACCGCCAGCTCCCGCCGTAGCGCGGGTGAACTCTGCAGCCGGGCCAGGGACGCGCGCAGGGCGGCTACGTCCCCTTCGGGGAAGACCAGACCTGCGGGCCCGATCACGTTGGGGATCTCGCCTGAGTCCGATCCCACCACTGGCACTCCGCAGGCCATGGCCTCGACCAGGACCCGGCCGAATTGCTCCTTCCAGTGGGGCCGAGAGATCGATGGCAGGACCAGACAGGCAAGCGATCTCAGGTGAGCGGGCACGTGCGGGGACGGCACGGGGTCATGCCAGCGTACGCGGGGTGCCACCCCCAACTGCTCGGCGAGTCCTTGCAGGTTCTTGGCCTCGGGCCCGGCACCCAGGATGCTCAGAGACCACTCCCCGGTCAGGCCGCCGGCGGCCCGCAGCAGCAGGTCCACTCCCTTCTCCGGCACCAGCCGTCCCACGTAGCCGATGACGAAGTCCTTCGGTGGGGCGGGAGGGGGGCTGAACCGGTCCGGATCCACCCCGAACTGAGGCAGCACGGTGACGGGGCCGGTGTACCCTTTGGCCCGCAGCACCGCTGCGGCCTCGGTGTTCCCGCTCAGAGCGTGGGAAGCGGTGCGGTAGCAATAGCGCTCCAGCAATCGGAAGGGCACAGGATAGCGGCGGTTCAGGTTCTGCCAAGTGAAGAAGACGGCTCGCGCCCCGGACCGGCGAGCGGCGGCCAGCGCCAGGGCGGTGGCCAGGTTGTAGGGCTCCTCTTCCATGTGCACGATGTCCGGTCGCTCTTGCCGGATCAGGCCGCCCAGCCCGCGGAACCAGTGCAGGTGGAAGTGGCCGTTCAGAGCCAGGGGAAGCACGCGCAGCCGATAGGAGGAATCATCGCCGGGTTCGAGCGGCGACCGGCCGCGCTCGTCCTGCCACGACGCTGGCGCCACCAGCGTAAGATCGACGCCCAGCTCCGCCAGCTCGGCCGCCTTACGGCGATACTCGGCCACCACGTAGGCTTTGGACGCGAGGAGCACCCGCATGGCCCGGTCGCTAGCGGTCAAGTGGCTTACCCGGGTCTTGCTTGGCGGAGGCGGACTCGAGTGCCTCGCAGAAGAACATGGCCCCCCGGTTCGCCGCGTGGACGGTGAGCTGGCATTCCTCTGCCCCCTGGCCCTTCCCCCACTCCTCGACCGCCGCCATCAACGCTCGGCCGATGCCGCGGCGGCCGAACCCTTCATGCACCACCAAGGTGCCGACGACGAAACGCTTCGGCACCAGGTAGGGCATCGGCGGCATTTCCCGGAGGGCCGCCTCCACCAGGCCGACGACGAGACCGCCGCTCTCGGCCACGAGGAGGAGCGACTGGGGATCGTTGATGAGGTCGGCGATCCATTCCCGGATGCCAAGAGGCTCCTCTGGGCGGCGGAACGTGCGGGGGCGAGGCGCAAGTGCATCTCGTCCACCTGGCGGTACAGCTGCTGCAAGGCCTCCACGTCGGCGACGGTGGCCCGGCGGACGCTGGCGGTCACTGCTACGGTTCCACCGGTTGGTGTATCTCGAGCTGCATGGTGGGGCCGCTCCTCCGGATGACGACGTACTGGCGCCAGTGAGGCGAGGACGGAATGGGAGTGAGGTCGCCCCAGGTGGCGAAGCGCAGGTGGGGACCACGGCTCTCGGTGCGGGCCTCGGCGGCGCGTAGCACCATCTCGGCCACGGTCAGCAGGCTAGCCGTCTCCACGGCGCACAGGAGCTCCCCGTCGCCATCAGGCGACCACGAGCGCCTGAGGTGCTCCAGCCGGCGCAGCCCTTCGGTCAGCCCCGCAGCGGTGCGGACCACGGACGCCGCCTGCGACATGACTTGCTGAACCGCGCGCCTCAGGCTGACGGCACTCCCGGCTCGGGCGGAGAGCCGATCCAGGCTGTCCAGAGCGGCGCGTAGGGAGGCTGGATCAAGCGTCGGGCTGCGGCGCGAGGCCAGGAGAGCGGCGCTGTCTCCGGCGATACGGCCGAACACCTGTGAGTCCATGAGGGCGTTGCCACCCGGGCGGTTGGCACCGTGCTGCCCACCGGCGACCTCCCCGGCGGCGTAGAGCCCAGGCAGGGACGTCTCGGCGTGGGTGCGTATCTTGACGCCGCCCTGGAAGTGCTGGGCCGCGGGCGCCACCTCGACCAGATGGCCCGCCTCCAGATCGACGCCCCTGTCCTTGAGCCACTCCACTGACGGAAGGTTGATGGCCCTGAGCCTCTCTAGAGGACTGCTGCGGTACGGCTCATCCTCGAAGGGCACGCCCTTCGTGTCGCGGTACCAGCGCCTGACCTTGGCCGGCAGGGAGGACACCTCCAGCTCTTGCGGGTTGGCGCTGTAATCGAGGTACACTCGACGGCCCTCCGCCCTCTCGTAAGTCACGGCGATGTCGAGGACGTGGCTGGGCTGCTCCAGGGACACGGGCCAGCTGGCGCCCTTGCTGAAGAGGAGGCCGTAGGCCTCCTCGGGAGGGGTGTCCGGCGGCAGGTAGCGAAAGAGGAACTCCTCACCGGAGTCATTCACCATCCGGGGAAGGGCACGCATCATGCTGCCGGACATGGCTAGCCCCGTAGCGACGGAGCACAGGCCGAGCTGGATGAACTCCATATTCACCAGTTCGGCGCCGGCGCGGTAGGCCATGGCATAGCCATCGCCGGTACAGTCGGGCGGGAAGACGTTGATCTCGAAGATCTGGCCAGCGCCGCCGGTGGCCAGCACCACACCGCCCGCGGTGATCGCCAGCCGCTCGTCGCCGGTCTGGCTCAGAAGCAGCGCCCCGGCGATGCCGCCGTCCTGGCCCCGGAGCAGGTCGGTGGCGCCGACGTGCTCGATGACCCGGAGGTTGGCCAGACTGCGGGCGCGTCGGACCAGGGCCTCCTCGATGTGCTTAGCAGTATAGGGCCCGGTGTAACAGGCACGGGCATACTCGGACCCATCGGTGACGAACTGGTCCACGGTGCCGTCCGGCCGTCGAACCCAGGGAACGCCCAGGCGATCGAGGTAGTGGAAGGCCGAGGCGGCCTCTCGCGCCTGAATGGCAGCCAGGTCATAGTCGGAGACGTAGCCGCCGATGCGGTAGGTGTCGTCGGCGTGGTGCACCCAGGAGTAGGGCTCGCGGGGCTCGGTGGTGGGGAGAGTGGCGTGGAAGGCCATCCGGTCGGAGCAGGCGGTGGCAGTGACCCCGCTTCGGCCCAGGGAGCCCTTGGTGGCGAGAAGCACCGATAGCCGGGGGCTGTGCTCGGCTGCAGCGATGGCGGCCCGCAGGGCGGCGCCGCCGCCCCCCAGCACCAGCACGTCTGCCGAATCGTGCGCGACCCCTGGCATGCTCTACTCCCTGGGGCCGCCAAGCGGGCGCTGCGAGCCATCGTTCTGGCCGGAGCCGAAGCGGTGGCAGGCGAACACGGCATAGGCGGCTTCGATGTTGGCGGGTGGCGTGTCCGGTGCGGCCTCGGCCCGGCCGATCAGCCCGCCTTCTGGCAGGGCCAGGGACTCGATGACCCGTCGGGTGTACTGGCGCACGTCATCGGGCGTGCCGTAGGGCAGCACCTGCTGCCGGTCCAGATCGGTGGAGATGCAGACCCGCCCGCGACAGAGTTGGGCCAGCTCATCCAAGTCGTGGCAGGAGAACTGGGGGTTGAGCACGTCCACCCCGACCTCGATCAGGTCGGGGATGATCTCAGCGATGCAGCCGTCGCTGTGAAAGTAGAACGCTTTGCCGGCGTCGTGGGCCACCTGGACCAGCTTGCGGTAGGCGGGCTTGAACAGGGAGCGCCATCGGTCCGGGCGAATCATCAGGGCGGACTGGGTGCCCCAGTCGTCCATGTAGGAGATGCCATCGGTGTCGCGTTGGGCGACGAGCTCGGCGACGGCGAGGTCGTGGGCCAGCACCAGGTCACGTAGACGCTCCACCTCGGGCCGATCCTCGGCGATGTCCAGGAGCAGGCGGTCATAGCCGCGCAGGAAGTGCATGCGCTCAAACAGCCTGCCGGCCCCGAACATGACGAACTTGCCCCGGCGCCGCCCCTCCTCGATGGTGTCGTCCACGGCGGCCCAGTCCTCGGCTCCTGGGTCGGGGGGACGGTAGGCCGGCAGCGCCGACCAGTCGGCCAGGGGGTGGCCCACGATCTGTCCCTCTGTTCCCAGGCCCATGTTCTTCCAGATGCAGCCCCAGGCATCCACGTCCGTGCCCTGTCGGTAGTGCGGGTCTTCCGCCGTTCCATGAAGGGCCCTCTCCTGGCCGGCGAAGTCGCTAGGGTATCGCGCCATGATGGCGGATAGCTCAGCTCCGTACCGGTCCACCGCCCCGGGTAGCACGCCGTAGATGAGGGGGATGCGATCCGGCGTATGGAAGCGGATGGCAGCCCAGACGCGTTCTCTACCGGTCATGGATGTCTCCAGAGGAAGCTGAGAAGGAAGTTAGCACCGAGCGGCGCTGGCGGTCAAAGCGGAGGGCGCGGTCATTCGCCGCGCCCGGCCCTTACGGTGTAGCCGACGATCACAGCCGCTAGAAGCGCCACTGCGGCACCGGTGCGATAGACTCCGACCATGCCCCACGCGGCGTACGCGCCACCCATGATCACGGGGCCGAGCGTCTGACCGAGGCGGAGGACCATACCGTTCAGCGACATGAACGCCCCCCTATGCTGCGGCGGGGCCAGGCGTGCCAGCAGCGACTGTATGCTGGGGACGTTGATGCCCTGGGCCAGGCCGAAGATGGTGGCGGGCACTATGAAGAGCCACAAGCTGGGCACCAAGGGGATGAGAGTCATGGCCGCCGCGTAGAGCAGGAAGGCCACCACGATGAGAGAGCGCTCCGACGAGCGGCGCACCAGCCGGCCTAGCTGGGAGGACACCAGGGCAGTGGTGATCGACATGCTCGACATAATGAGGCCGATGACCAGCGAGGAGCCCCCGAAGGAGTCGGCCAACAGGAAGGGGAAGTAAGCCAGGTAGGCGCCATAGATGATGATGAAAGTGGCCAGGCTGGCGAGGAAGAGGCCACCGATGCGGCGGTTGGTCACGCTGATGAAGGCATCGGCCAGGTACTGCCGCAGGCCCTGATGGGTCAGCGGTTCCGGGCTGTCCAGCCGGAACAGGACCAGAAGGCCCACAGGGATGGCCACCACAGGGAGGAAGAAGGGATAGCGCCAGCCCAGAGACGCGAGTGCGCCACCGATAGCAGGATAGGCGGCGGTGCCTACGCTGAGCACGCTAGCGTTGTAGCCCATAGCAGCAGTGCACCGGCGGCCCGAGTAGAGATCGCCGATAATGGTGACGTTGAGGGAGCCCAGAGCAGCGGCACCGAGCCCCTGGAGGAAACGGAGGAGGAGCATGAGGTCCATGCTGCCGGCCAGGGGCAGCGCGGTGCCGGCCGCAGCGAATAGGAAGAGAGAAGGCACCAGGATCCGCTTGCGGCCCACGTGATCTGCCATCATGCCCAGCACCGGTGTGGCCACCACCCCAGGTAGGGTGAAGACGGTGATGAGAAGGCCGGTCGCCTGAGGGGTGATGCCCAGGGACCTCTGCATGGTGGGAAAGGCCGGTGTGACGCTGGACACGCCCAGAACGGCGATCAGAGTGACGGCGAAGATGATACGCAAGTTGGGGTCGCGATAGACCGCTGTGGGCGTCTGCACTGCCGTCTGTGGCTCTTCCGCGTACAACTGGGGGCCTGCTCCCGGCGCCACCTGGCGCTGTGATCCCGGCATTATACACCGGATGGGTCAGAAATGCTGGCCTGCCTCACCGCTGGACGGCCACTCGGCCCATCTTCTCGTCCACAGTCTCGAGGGCCAGGACCACGTGGCGCAGGGCGCGAGCTTCGAGATCCTCCAGATAGCCGCGGAAGCCCTCGCTCAGGGTCCCGTCGGGTCCGAAGCCGGCTCCGGAATGGGCCATGGCCGACTCGAGTTCGCTCACGGCGCGCACGTAGTAGTAGGCGGAGGCAAGGCGGTCCAGCACTGCCGGCTCCTGCAGCCAGGGGAGCTCTCCGCCGCGAGTGAGAGCCTGCCAAAGGTCGTCCTTGAGCGGTTCCGAAGGGAGAGGGGTATCGGAGCCTTGGCGGGCCAGGAGCAGGTCGCCGTTATGCTCCAGCTCGCGGCGAAGGAGACTCAGCACCGTGGAAGCGTGCTCGGCCTGAGAGCGGCGGTGCTCCTCCATTTCTCCTCGGCGGAGCTGGTCGCGGAGGCCCAGGGCGATGGGCACCCCCACGAGGATCGCTGCCAGGGACGATCCCAGGCGGGAGAGGAACTCACGCTGGAAGGCCCAGTCGGACCAGCAGGCGGTCAGGCAGTATACGCCGAGGGAGGCGAGTAGGCCGAAGAGCACCGAGACGCCGACCAGCCGCATGAGCAGACGCAACCGCTTGGCCATGGAAGACCCTCCCCGGGGAGATGCGGGCGCGAACGCCGCCAGGTACTGGGTCGCAATTCGCGGGCCAGTGTGAGTCTCGCTCGAGGAACGTGCCGGAGTTCACTCCTTGAGCACGATGGTATCGAGCCGGCTCACGAGGGAGGGCCTGCGGGCGTAGCGGGGGTGGGGCTCGTGTACGCGGCTGCGGAAGCGCTCCTGCCTCCCCAGCGAGGCTGCCAGGTCGCCCAGGTCCTGGAGGATCTGGACGGCGTGGTCATGGCCAGCGGCCTGGCACCGGCCGATCAGGTCCTATACGCCGCCTTCACAGTACTGGTACTCGCTCATGCGCCGTTTCCTATGTCGCACGGAAGTCGGGACATGGCTAGGTTACTCGGCGCGCCACCGCCTCCTGAGCCACTCAAGAGCCCCTGGGGTATTCCTCCAGGCCCCAATCTGATCCTGGGCGTAGACCACCGCTTCGCTCTCATTGCCCAGAGACATGAACTCGGGCCGCCTCAGAGGGATACGCCTCCGTCCGACAAGGTAGGCCGGGACGTACGAATTGCTGTCCATCGCCTGGCGCAGAAGCTGGCAGGAGTGAGCGGTGTCGCCTTCGGTCTGGAAGCTGTGCAGGGCACGGCCGTACTTCCACGCCGCCGCCGGGTCGTCCTCGTACTGCTTGAGGAGCCTGAGGGTCCCTGCCTGGTCGCCGCTTTCGAGGAGCCAACCGAGCAGGGCGTAGCGCACTCCCTGGTTGTCGTTGGGGTTCAGCTCCAGCATGCTCCAGGCATGGCCGATGGCCTCCTCCCGGCGACCGCACTCCCAGAGGGCGAGAGCCAGACCTAGACGCGCTCGCATGTAGGGACGGGTCTCGATCACGCCCCAGAACCGGTCACGGTACTCCTCGAACGCCTTGGGTCCCAGGGCTCGCTCGCCGGCGGCCACCCCCTGAGCATACAGATCCAGAGCTTCTTCGGCGGTACGGGCCGTTTCCTCGGCCAGTACCACGTAGGCGTCAGCGCAGTCTGGGGAGATCTCCAGCGCCTGCTGAGCCAGGCGGACTCGCTGCTGCCGGCTGCGGGCCTCCCAGGCCTGGTAGATCAGCTCCTGAGCTTTCTGCAGAGGCGTCTCCGCCGGGCGCTCGGGGATGGGGCCGTCCTTCAGGAGTTCGCTGAGGAATGCCTCGAGCTCCTCTTCAGTCTCGAAGTCCTGCTCCGCCAGGATCCTGTCGATGTTCCCCAGCGCTCTCTCCATGATTGCGGCTTCGAGCCCAGCAGGGGGTGCCTTGGGCAGATCGGGAACGAAGGCGTCCGTCAGCAGATCGTCTGTGTCCTGCGAGAAAACGCGCTCGAACGCAAGTCTCAGCTCGTCACCGCGCTCAGCTGCCTCCTCGGCGGTCATCCACACCCCGTATCCGCTCGTGCCCAGTCGACGATCACTGGATAGCAGGGTCTCGAGCGGATCGGGTGCCACGCCGGCCTTGTAGTAGCCTTTGGCCAGCAGATAGCTGGCGATCTCCCAGACCAAGACGACGGAGCTACGCTTCCTGCAAACAAACTCGGCGGCAGCCTCGCCTATCTCGCGGTTCCGAGCGGCCACTGCAGCGGCATCCCGGTGGCGTTGGGCCTCGAAGCGCGCTTCGTAGAGCTGTGTCTTCGCGTCAACTACCCGAATCAGGAGGGAGTCTCCTGCCGCGGCGCGATTCTGTACCAGGTAGTGGCGAAGCGGCTCAGGTATGCTGCTGCCCCAAGTGCCCAGGCCCAGGAAGTGACGGCCCAAGGTCACCTCCTCGCCGCTGGGCAGCCGCACCCGAACCGGACCGTCGTTCCGGCGCTTGGCGGGCTCGTCGCTGGTGGGCCACAGAGCGACGCTCAGCTCCGGGGTGAATATGAGAGGATGATTGGCTGGCTTCTTCTCGGTCAGTGGCAAGCGCAGCAAGCTGCCCTCAAGCAGCGTAGGCAGGTATCCATACAGGCCTTTCCCCAGGCTGACGAGCGATCTGCCTTGGTGGAGCGCACCGCGTATGGTGCTCTTGGGATTGGCAGTGGCTATCGGCCTCCGTTCGTTGACGGCCTGCAGAATCTCGGAGAGGGCAAGCGGCCCCGGCGACGATTGGAGCACTTCGTACACCAGGTCTGTGTAGCTCGGTTCGTGCTCTCTGGCCACGCGCACCTCCCCCGACGGCACAGGGCTCGCTCTGCGCCATACGCAAGAGGGGAAGCGTTGCCTCTCAGGCTTCGCTTCCCCCGAATGCATCAGCTGCCTGGAAGCCCAAGGCTTCTCGGCTTGGATTCTGGCTCCTCGGGCTGGACTCGAACCAACAACCAACCGGTTAACAGCCGGCCGCTCTACCATTGAGCTACCGAGGAATACCATCTCATTCTACCCAGGCGATGCCTCGACGGCAACTTGTGAGAGCTCACAATCGGGAGAGCCAGCCTTCGTGCGGGACCCTGCTCGAGAGTGGACCCCCGGGGCTGGATGCTGAGCGGCCTTTTGGCTGGCTGGAAGAGCGAGGCGACGGCATTCTCGCGGGCAAGGACCCGTCGCGCGTGGGCGGGCGAACTCCTCGAGGGGTAGTTGGCTCTTTCCGGCGAGGGGTCCGCGGTCCCACGGGCGATGGGACCAGGGTGAGGACGCTGGGTGCCTGGGCTCCTTCGCGTGGGCGCGCGAACTCCTCGAGGGGTAGTTGGCTCTTTCCGGCGAGGGGTCCGCGGTCCCACGGGCGATGGGACCAGGGTGAGGACGCT